>NZ_JAVKBY010000233.1:0-15735 GCF_040222985.1 Coleofasciculus sp. F4-SAH-05 | reverse complement strand
AAGGCAAAATCTAGGGATGGGCAATCCCGAAGTAACGCTACAGGAGTTGGAGCCTCTACGCTACTTGGCGCAAGCCTGGTAGAGCAAGTTCTGACGATGAATGTAGAATCCCACGCGCTTTAAGCCGTGGGAGTGTCAATACTTCATCAAAAGCCTTTTGCCTAGCTTCCGCCTTTTCGCGATCGGGAAGTTCGGGGATTTCACGACGATCGTCCTGGTGGAAGGTTTCGTCAAATACATCGAAATATTCTGTTGAGCCGTCATCACCCCGACAGAAAGCATACACATCGTTAAGTAACTTCGACGAAGGACGCAAATCTATCAATTCTTTTCGCTTAATCAGCGCTGGGTCGATTACGCCCCAAGCGGGATTGTTCCCGTCCCAGACTATCCGGTATCCACGCCCAGCAACATCCAGACGTCGAAGAATCTCATCACGCTGTCTTTTGCTTAATCCCTCGACGTTTCTGAGCATAGCCCATGGCCTCCCTCTTTCAATATCTAGGAGCCCCTGAATAAGATTGACAGTTTCTGGTACATTTTCGTATAAGTCATTATTCACATCTACTCGATCGCACAGTTCCACGCCAACCAGCGACTCTATAAGTAGATCGTTTGGTTTCCATAAACCTAGCGCTCCAACACCCGTAACCGTTTGCTTCAGCGGACGAATATTCTCCAGCTTCCAAGCGTAACGCCCCGGCTCCCAGAGTCCATAAGCCAGTTCTTGGTCTGGCTGCTCATTGATGAAGCTTTCATCCATGAAAATGCAGTCGGTCAATTTGGCGATCGCCAGTACGCGACTAGTGGGGAACAGTGCCGGATCGTCCTGCTCTCGTACAATTCGCTTGAATGAGTGTTTGTCAATTTTCTGTGAAGCATGAATGAGAACTAAACCACGATAATTTGTCTTTTTCCCACGGGTTTCATACCGTTTTAGCCCTTGGGGGATGAGTGTGGCGAACGGTTGCTGAATTGATAGACCGCGACAATTGGCTAACTGATCTTTAGTGATCACGTTACTGGGAGGATCGGTTGAGGATCGGTTCTGAGGATCGGTTTCAAAGTGTTCAATTTGCGTCGTTTCAGCGGAACCGATCCTCTGATCGTCATTTTTTTCGTTTTCTAAATTTGGTAAATCCTCAAAATCAGTGATCACATGATCAGTAGACCCGTCAGAATCGCTAGGATGGCGCAAATTGAGTACATCCGGCTCCTGATCATCCAACCGATCCTCAACCGATCCATTACTGGGAGGATCGGTTGGATGATCGGTTTCAGGTGTGGAAGATTCTGCTACCACGAAGTATAGATTCCTCTTGCCAGATTGCACCTTAGAGATAAGTCCCTCTGTGGCAAGCTGATAAGCACTTCTTCGGAGGGAATCGTAGTTGTGGTTTAGCCGCTCAGACAGTTCTTTCGTCTCAAATCTGGTATTGGGGGAGTTGTGGAGAAAGTCCAAAATCTTTTGTCTGATGGATCGATCAGCGCCCAGTACCGGAAAGCCGCCCTGTTCTTCCAGAACTTCCCATCGTCCATTTTCCCAATCTGCCTCAACCAGATAAGTAGCAGGACGCCGACTACGCGATTTAGTGAAAGAAACCAGCCGCTTGCCGGAAGTTGGTGGCGATCCAGTGATCCGCTCAATTTTGAGGACTGTGCTTGCTGCCGCCTCAATAGCGGTTGTCCCCCTCACTCCCCCCTCTTTATTGCTGTGGTGAACAATAGCCCCCCAAAAATCGAAAACTCCAGCCAGTCGCCTGAGGGTCAAGACCGGTATAGCAAATTTACTATCTGATTCCTCTACCGCAGAATACTGGGAAACGCTAGAGAGGCTATCAATTAAAACTGCGTCTGGCTTGAATTGCTTAATCTCTCGAATTAAGCGTGGCATTTCTTCTACAGACCAAGTTGTTAAGAACCTGCAATTAAGCCCCGCATCAAAGCCATACCGCTTCAAAGATGCTATCATTTCAGGTTTAGTCTCATCCGTCTGTACGATTAATATCCGGTTCTTTTTCCCGGTTACTGAATACGTATCGTGTTCCTTGTTCCGCCAGTCCAACCCCCGACCTATTAAATTGAGCAGGTGATATAAGAACTGAGTTTTTCCATCACCTGCTTTGCCGTGCATGACTGTAACTGAACCTCTAGGCATCCAGCCGTACATGACCCATTTTTGAGAGTCCTGCTCATGAGCAATGAGTTCATCCCAAGTCATACTTGGTTCGGACTCTTGGTGGATGAGGTGCTTGTAGTAAATTTCCTCAAGGGATTTTGCACTCATCCCATATTGTTTGGCTAGTTTACGCAAATTCCATTGGCGCTTACCAGGATTGTCTTCGTAAAGAATGATGTCTTCGGCTTTGCTCATTAAAAGAGCGTAATCCTTGTCATTCTTGTCTGGGAAAGTTAGTATCTTTTCCAGTGACTTTCTAGCCAGTTCTACCGAATCTTCAAAGGGGTAAGTTAAGTCCCCTGCAATCTGAGCGATGGCGTTAGCTTTGGAGACTATGTCGCGGCGACATTTGTATTGAATGATTTTTTCAGCGTATAAGTCTATATTTACCGACGATACGGTTCTGTCTAGCAGATTTGCTATCTTGTTCTGTCCGCCTACGTCATCAAGGTTTCCTTTGTCGTACAGGTAGGCTGTAACTGACATAAAGTCAGTAGGTTTACCATCGTCCCATAAAGCCAAAGCCGCCCTATATATCTCTCTGTGGCTGCTAACAAAGAAAGCGTCAGGAGATAAAGCCTGAACCACCCTACCCATGGCATTTCCGTCGAGCAATATTCCGCCCAGCACTGCTTCTTCGGACTCTATTATATATGGCGGAATTGTGCTAAAATAAGGGTAACGTTCAAGATTTTCAATTGATTCAGTCATAATGTTTGCTGGGGGTTAATACCCCCTTTTTTTTTGTGTGTTTTGTTCCAAGTACAGCGCTACCATTTTCTGGTTGAATGTCTAATTCTGGATTCTTTAAGAAGTCCAGGTAAATTATCGATTCAAGTTGGTTTGGCTTCCGGCAGGGATACGGCGTCGATTTGCTAACGCATCTCAATCCTCTTGCCGCTAAAGATGAAATCAGCTCTTCAGCTATATCTTTCGTATATCGACTATCAGTCCATATACGAATACGGATAACCTCAGTTGGCGGATCAGCATCCTCAAATGTCAGTTTCTCCCATTGCTTACCTTGGGAGTTCCAGTAATAATGGCGTTCATTCAGCTTTCGATAGAGTTCCTCTCTGTCAAATGTTCTACAAATCCTGTCAGAAATATTACAGGATTCTATCTTCAGTTCAACAGCAAGACTCCCGGCTTTTACGAATTTATCTGTTCTTCTCATTGTCTTAGTTCTCTGACGCTCGATTGGGGGGTCAAGGTGGAGAATCGGCATACTAATTATCACCCTCCCTCTCTCCCTCTATTTGATTGCACAATGAGCTAAGATAAACGGCGCGATCGCTCAAATCTTCCATGTCATTGTACGAACATTCCCGATCGCGGCAGAAGCAACTTAGCATCAGCAAGAAAAAGTCATGCCATGTGCCATTCTCAATATATTCCCGGTCAAGCAAGGGGCGGACTCTCTCAAAGAGCAGGGCGGCGCGATCGTAAACCGCTTCAACCTGGTGAATGTTGAATCGCCTATCCACGGTATTACGAGCAACGATTGCTCTGGCTAGTAAGTTTATTTTCTCATCCATGATCACCCTGTTTTAATCGGTTAATTAAGTGGTAAAAGTCTCTTTCCATCAAGATTTCTCGACTGACAAGCCCATCTGTTAAGCGGAGTTCAATGTACTTTTTGTGGTAAAGGTTTAGCTTGTCTTTGTCGAAAAATTCCTCGTAGCAGGCTGTGCTTGTGGGTTGCAGGTCGTAATCCCCGCATAATTGTGCGAAGGCATATTTAAAGTCTTCTGAGAATGTGTGGTGCGAAGTGGGGAGGCTTCGCACGGATACGATAGTTCCACAATTGAAATGCCTGAGAGTGATTAGCGCTCGCGATGCCTTCGGTGTGTTCATCCGCCAGTAAAATATTTGGCGAATTGGTCCAGTAAATAGGGGCGGGGTTGATTGCCCTGCCCCTTCTCCAGTAGTCATGTGTGTTTCACACGTCAGTATAAGTTGCCTGCTTCTGGGCAAACGTTCCAAGGATGGGAGCATGTTCGCCGACTATCGGGCGATCGCACTATTCCATTTCGTATCCCTCGCTACATTTCAAGTTATTGCGATCGCGATCGCTGATCACGCTTCGCTGGTACAGTATGTTTCCGGAAAGAGAAGGGGGTGTCTGGCTAGTCGCTCTCGCACAGATCCCCTCTCTGCCGATCTTTGTTTGTAATAACCGAAAAACTTTTTCGGTTTATGCTTAAAATGGTAGATGAAAACTTTAACTCTTGCAACCTTGACGGAGCAACTTTGCTAAAACTGCGAAAACAGCTAGGTTTAACCCAGCCTCAACTAGGGGAGTGTCTGGGCATTACAGAGCAAACGGTACGAAACCATGAAAAAGGTCGTCACCGTCTGCGGCTGGAACTTTGGCAGTTTAAGCTACTGACTCGGCTGATGAATCAGGCCGGCATGACTATTGACGATCTACCAGACCCACCAAAATGAACGACTTCATTAATTTTTCAACTCACACAGTTAGATTGGCGAGCATAGAACTCATAGAATGGGACTATAGAGAGGGCGCAGGCGATACCCAATTCATCCGAATTGTCGTCAGCTGGGGTGATGAGATTTTGTTGGATGCAGACGGCGTAGATGCGAGAATTTTACATGAGTACGGACTGAAAGGTGGACTGAAAGGATTTAGCGAAAGCCTAACCAAACGAGAACAGTTCGCCGCGATCGCTCTCCAGGGCTTATTAGCCAGTGGAGTGCATCGCCTTAGCCCTGCCGATCTTTGCACAATCGAACCCAGTAGCGAGTCCCGCTTTGCTGAAGTAGCAATTTGGATGGCAGACGCACTGATCGCGAAATTGGAGGCAAAGTGAAAATGAACAATCTCGACCACAACTATTCCTTCTGGCGAACTCTCGCCTACAACCTAAAATATCCTTGACGAGATACCTTTTTAGCCAACAGTAATAAGGTTTTGAGATTTTGACAATGACTAAATTTTTTTGCAATTTCTATATTGGATTGACATCAGTAAAATCAATCCAAGTTCCATCCCACATCCAACAAAAATTGAATGACGCCAAAACACCAAAAGAAGTAGAGGACATTATAGGCTCGCACGAACCAGAGTTAGCCGGATTGCTTGTGTCGTTTTCTCCCGCCGCTCCCGAATTTTTGGTTTGTGACACTGCCGCAGAACTAATGGCGGATGTTCTGCAAGCTAAGGAGATAAAATGTCGGGTTGTATGCGGCGTAAGCGATTATGGTGATTCCCATTCTTATGTTGTAGCTGACGGGGGCAGGTATGACCCTACTGGTCAAGGGTTTGGAGATAAATGTTCATAGCTCCATTATGGCGCTTGAATTCGTGGATGGGCGATTGGCAGATGCTCTGCACGAATGCCCTGATTTTGTTAAAAAGAACACACCCTTTTCATGAAATTGAAAGTTAAAAAATTGGAAGAAGATCTATCGCCAACACAGAAAAGCGTTTATTTCTTGTAAAACAGCTAATGAAAAATAGCCAAAACCTACCGAAAGATACAGGGAATCCGGAAATAGGCAAAATGATTGTTTCTGGGTGCTCAGTCAGTGAACGTAAAGCCTTGGTTGCCCTAGATTCGTTATGCTGTCGCCTTTCCATGCCGCCAAACGTCCAAAGGATTAGTCAAGAAGCATTACTTTCACCCGGTACCACCTCAGCAGCCTTGATCGAATTGTATAGATCTGGCGTACTGGGTAGATACAGCCAAGGCAGAGAGGTCTATTACTATTTCTTGCGTCAGGATGTAAGCGTACATTTTGATAAACTTAAACACAGAGGATTGAATATTGGCTAGCACTCATACAGGTATCGAGTGGACAGACCGAACATGGAACCCCACAACTGGCTGCAACAAAGTTAGTCCAGGTTGTACCCATTGTTATGCAGAAGCACTAACTAAACGGTTTCATCAGAATTTCCCCAATGGATTTGATTTAACCCTGCATCGGGAACGCATAAAAGAACCCTTGCGTTGGCGTAAACCTAGCCGTATCTTTGTTAACTCAATGAGTGATTTGTTTCACGAAGACGTACCAATCGAATTCCTTCAGGACGTATTTGATGTAATGGGTCAAACACCTCAGCATATCTATCAAATTTTGACCAAGCGGCACAAGCGCTTAGCTGAGCTGGCTCATCAGCTCGACTGGCACAAAAATATTTGGATGGGGGTATCGGTTGAAAATCAGGACTATGTTTACCGTGTTGATTCCCTGCGACAAGTTCCAGCCAATGTGCGTTTTCTCTCTTGCGAACCGCTTCTCGGTAACTTAGAACTTGATTTAACCGGCATTCATTGGGTTATTGTTGGTGGCGAATCTGGGAATAAATATCGTTCGATGAAGCTAGAGTGGGCGCAAAGTATCCGAGACCAATGTCAGAGGTTTGGTGTCGCATTTTTCTTTAAGCAGTGGGGAGGTAGAACTCCAAAAGCTAGAGGGAGAGAGCTAGATGGAAAGATTTGGGGTGAAATGCCTCGATTTTATGTCGTGTAAGCTCTCCTATGGGGGGCTTTTCTTAAGAGGTAAAACATGATGAATCATCAAATCGATACGGAGTTAAAGGAAAAAATTACTGAATGGCTGGAAAATGAACTTGTAGGTACGGCTTATATTTGGGAAGAACAAAGCAACCCAATGGATGATTCGACTGCTCAATTAATGAGTTCCTGTATGCCACCGGATACAGAATATTATTCTTGGGTGGAAACACATCAAGTAGATATCGATGATGCCACCTTATTTGAGCAAGATGAAGATGAGGGTATTTTAGTAAAAGTAGACGCTAATCTTTATTATTCCGAAGGTAAAAAAGATGATGAAGATGATATCCCAGAAGAAAAATGGGAATCAGGTACACAAACTTATTATGTAAGAATCCAAGGAGAAAATATGGGAATTGAGGCGATGGATTAAGTTGTTACTCCCTAAGCAGTCAAATCGCTTGACTTAAGACAATCACCACAAACGACAAAATGCAGCTATTCATTAGTTATGCTAGAGAGGATGTCAAAAAAGTCGCTCCAATCGTCTCGGATTTGGAGCGATACTTTGACTGTTGGGTAGACTGGGACGATATTCGCCCAGGGCGTAATTGGCAGCGCGAAATTACAAGCGGAGTTAGAAACTGTCATTATTGCCTGTTTTTCGTAAGCACTCATTTCCTTGAAAGCGAGTGGTGTATGAAGGAGCTGCGATTGGGATTGTGGTGGAATAAGCCGATCATGCCCATCGTTTTCGATCCCGCGCTAACTCTTCCCCATGCCCTCACCTCGCGGCAGTGGGTGATCTTCTCCGATGACCACGAGGAAAATCTGCGGACTATCCTGGCAGGACTTGCCCGACCACATCACCCCTGGAGAGCGATCGCACTGGTGGAGGCGATCACTCTGGTGGTCGGGGCAGCGATTTTGTACAGAATCGCTGCCAGCGGGTAAAGTTACACTCTGCGATCGCGCTCCAGATCTGCGATAGTTTTTTCCTGACACCATCGGGTGCTTCTCTTGGGATTGCTCCGGGCTACAGCTATTACTAGCCGTCTCGCTGTTTTCTTGCTTCCCGCCAACAGCTCCAACCGTCGCTGCAATTGTGGATCTAGCTTCCGCTCCCTTTTTATCTTTGGCGGTTTCCATCCAGGCTTACGCTGTTCGCCGGCGACTATCACCAACCAAACGATTAACGCTCCAGCCACCAACAAGCACAAGCCAACAAACGCTACAATCATGGCAGTACACTGATTTGGGTCATACTTCAGTTGTACTGCGATCGCTGAACTCCTGTCACTTTCAAATTATAGTGAGCAGAGTTTAGCGATTTTTAATATGTGGTTAACTATTTGTCTCGTCATCGTTGCAAGTTTAGCAATTTTAATTTATTCAAAAAAACGACACAAACGACCCACGCCATTTCAGAAATTAGCCTTACCTCGCCAAGAACCCAGTCCGCAGTTAAAAGCTAAGTTGATCAATGCCGTTGGCGCGGAAAGAGCAGAAAAACTAGTTGCTAGATCCAGGTTTAGCGACCCAAATAAAAGCGAAGCGTACTACTGGTGGAAAGCCCTAGAAAATCTCAGTCATCGCGAATAATACCGCGTGGTATTGAAGCGCTTAGATTTTCAAAGATTCGGTAATTTCTACAATTAAACAGAAGCCGATAAAATTTGTCTCTGACAGTTATCACTCCAATCCCACGGAAAAATAGTTCATATTCTTGTTCTAGGCAATTGAAGGATGGTAGTTGTTCAATTGGAGCAAGCTGCCTAATCTCTCTCTTTAGTCTTTTAAGTTTTAACGGCTTCTGCAAGTTTGCCGTATTAGTGACGATCTCAAATTTTGGAAATTGACGATACCATTTTTGCTGTAACCGTCGCGAGATTTCATTTCGCCAAATCACACAATCTGTTTTGTTGTCAATAATTCCAGCCGGTTTGTCTGAATTAGCAAGATATTCACATATTGTCAAAATCTGTATCAGACTCTTGTTGTAATTGTTCATTATCTTCATTATGCAGATTCAGCCCTTTCACTTCAATATTAATAGTTTTAAACCTATCGTCTACCAACATCAAAGCTTCGTTTCGGCGGCAAAAAGATTCAAGTTCGTCGCACCTTTTATCAAAAGCAGACCGAAGTTGTAGTATTTCGTTTTTAGTTCCTAAAAAATTTTTGGCAACTGCATTTTGAGCAAAGTAAATTCCTATTACTGTTGCCACAATTATTTCAATGATAGTATAGTCCATTATAAAGTTCCATCTATTTGGTTGATTGCTTTAGAAATTAAAAATCTTATTTTACAATTTCCGATCAATATAAAATCCCCGTGATATACAATACTTCCCTTATCTGCCTCTATATCGCTTAATCCGTCTAAAATTCGGATTCCATTGACTATTGTTTTGTTTTTGGAACCCAGGTCCCATACCCAAAAGCATGGGTTCTTTTTATCTTTAACTGCAATCATGCAATGATTGGCGCTTATTGTTTGGTCATCAATTGAAATAAAGTTAAAGGTGTTAGCTTTTCCTCTTCCAATTTTAATTACTTTACTTTTAGTTAATTCTATTGTCTTTTTTTTGTCAATCTCAATGTAGAATTCGTACCGCATACGTCACAAGATTATATCTGGATATTGAGCAAAAGAAGCTGTTCCATCTTTCTTGATCACCTCTGTCGCTGTTGCTGTTCCTTGAACATATTGAAGTTGATCGGATATCTTCAATGAGCTAAATTCAGTTAATTCAATAAAGTTTTCAAAATTTATTCCTATAGGAAAACTAAAAATAAGCCCTGCATTGTAATTACTTAAACCAGTAGAACCTATATGGCTAAAAGATGCGCTTGACCTATCCCTAACTTTTATAAAACCTTTTTGCGATAGTTGATCAGTAGATATCTTTATTTCTTTAATTACTTTTAACCTGCTACTTGATGCTAAGTCGATACACCAAACATCGCTTTCTGGAAAAAACTCAACATTTTGTAGCGAGACAGTAGAGTTTCGACTTATCGTTATTAAATTGGCTAGATTTCTAAACCCTAGATCTTCTAAGCTAATCTCGCGTGCCGTTATGTAGCAGCACCTTGAAAATTGTGTCCTTTCGTCCTCTTCACCTTCTACTGGCGGAGAGTTTAGTCTAGTTGTATTAAATACTGGCTTTGCTCCAGTTTCTGTATTGACTAAACCCCGCAAAGTAATCCCAAATTCCGGAAGGTCAACAAGGTAGCAGTGTTGCTCAACGATACCTTCTTCCACTTCGATTATCACCGAGTTATCTGGGGAATCTTGCTTGTATCTTTCCGGATTATTTGTGTATAGAATATTTTTCCTTACCCAATTTAATGCACCAACATCTTCCGGACCTTTTCCATTCAATGTTAAAAATGCTGTTTCTGGGTTGCCGTCGTTCACCCCATTGGGGGACAACCTCAAGGTTAAAATCCCGTATTCAATAGGGACGGCTTCTTTATATGTAGTAGACCATTCAATTGTATTTGAATCATAGATAAAATCTAATATTGTTCTTCCGTTTTGATTTACTCGATAGTCACCTTCCCAAATAATTCCATCATTAACAAAATTGTCAAGTAAGCCATACTTTGTTGTCGAAGAATTATCTATAATTAATCTTCCCGTAGCCCCGTCTATTAAATTAGTAAATGCAAGCTTAAGAGGTAAATCTATCAAAAAGTTACCTGGATTAGCTACGTCTTCTATATTGCCAGATATTTTCCCTTTCAAGTCAAGCTTAAAAGCGGCATCCCAATTAGCAGTTTTTTCTGCACCATTAATTGCTATTCGTGCATTTGAAAACTCGGCGTCTAATCGAAACAGGTCTGGCGTATTGTAATAGATGGTACTCATTTTATTCTAAAAATTATGTCTAATTTGTACGGCGGACTCCCAGACAAAACAATTATTTGTCCACTCGAAAGAATAGTAAAAGTTCCAAACTTATCTCCATCTAAATTTGTGTAAGTTATTTGACGTACTGGGCGAAATCCTTCCGGCAAAATTCCCACGCCTCCCACAAAATCGGTTGATTCAACAGCTACAATAGTTGCCTTGAATTCCGCAAAATCTCCAGATGAGATAAGGCTTGTAGACAAAATAGACCATTCTGGCTGCCAAGCAACCAAGCCCGATTCAATCCTTTCGTAAATAGTCCAATGATATCGAGTTACCACCCGCTTCAGCTCAATATGAAGCCTATAAGGAATTTCGGCGGAACCAAAAATCACCTTGACGGGTTCATTGCTTCTGAAAGGAAAGAATTCAGAAGCCCAAGTCAAGCCCTGGACTCCTGCTTCTTCCCAGTAAGCTCGAATATACCCTAAAAAATTTCCTTGTTTCCCAAGTTCAGAAAAACGAAATATCAAGTCAAGATTATTCAACTGCTCTGTAGGTTGTAGAACTAAAAAACCTTCTTGGCTCTTGACTTCTCTGACTTGATATGACATTAAGGCTCAACTACGATTGTTTTTCCGGTTGGAACTGCTGTTGTTCGTGTCGTCCGCAAAATCGTTAAGGCATCATTTGGGCGCGAACTTTGCAGATCGGCTTCAACTACCTTGACTACCTGCTGTGCCGTTGGATCGTCAGCCAAGTAACCCAGTGCCAAATCTGGCAAGTCAGCATTATTTGTTCCATCGGCATAAATAAAATCCGTCCCGTCCCACACGGCGTACACTTCCGGTCCAACTGCATTTAAATTTGCTGGATCAGGCGAACCCAACACAATTATATTTACATCCGCCATTTAGAACCCCTCTTTAAAAAGTGTTTTCTTTTCCAATTCCGATAAGTTAGCTTATCGTGGTGTTTTTACTGACACTATCTTTTTGCCATCCCATTCCTGTCCAATAACCTGTTTAAAGGCTGTGTCCGCCTTGTCGGTCGCGCACGGTACAGTTGTTCGTTGCGTTTTTCCTCCAGGTACCTCGTAGGAGAGATTCAGGAAAAATACGCCATTTCTGCTGACATCATCTAAAGAATCAGCCTTTATTCCATTAGCGGGGGCTGTATTTGAAAAGTCCACCCCTAACGTCGCGGCAATGCTGGTGTATTTCCTTTTGGAGAGTTTTATACCAATAGGCACCCCTTCAGCTCCTTTAATCCATGCCATCTCTTTTGAGATCGTCTTACTTGCGGCTACCACACTTTACCTCTTCTAACTTTAGTCTTTCACTAATCTACCCTGTACTTCTTTGAGAACTCAAGAGGTATAACACCTAGGTGTTTTGTTAAACTTATGGCTAGCCTGACTAGCGAACAAGTGGATTTGCCAGCAACCCAGAATCATCCACCAGTACAACCGGCTGATTTTTTCCAATGAAACAGACCGCGTGCCGAAACCTAACTTTAGCGGTGGGGCGATACACTGGTTCTTTCTGACTCCGATTGTCATATCCGATCACCGTCTCTGTAGGATTGTTATTTGAACGCTTGTTCGGAGTTAAGCCTAACTTTAGCACTTTTTTATTAAAACTTTTTTGCATTACCCGGCAGAGTTTATCAAAAATTTCTTCCGCTTGAGGTTTATCTCGAGTAAAGCATTTAGACCCGAAAAATCCATCAAATGGGACATCATAAATATACAACTCATCCCCCTTAGTCCAAACGTAATTCCTGAATTCCGAACGAATGCGAATGGCGATTGCCCTTAATTTAGCTTCGTCAATAACATCTCCGAATTCCCCTGGCTTCTTGTAGTTCACATATTGAATAAGCCTAAACGAGATTTGCGCAGTAATTTGTCTCTTCTTAACAGATACTGCTCCATCGTCTTGAGCAAAAAATAAAAGTATCTTAGGGTGGTTTATTACACGGAGATAGTATTGTGGAATAAGTTCCTGCTCAAGCCCCTCCTTGACTCCAAGCAGGATAAAGAGTTGCTCTAGCTTAAAATAAAGAAACAAAAGGAATCTTCCTAAGGTTAGTAGCAAAGAGTCCTTGTCTTGGTGCAAGCAAGCCCGTTTCAAGTGTCCTCGATCTGAATCTAAGTCATCATCTAATTCAATATCTGCAAAGTGTCGGCGAATCCTTGGATTAAAGATTCTCCTGATGGAATCTTGAAATTGTTCAACAGGACTAAAATTTGTTGGAATTGGCATGGTTTATTACTCTAAAACAGCTATACCTGTGTCAACGTCTCCCTCGACTTTATCTGCTTTGCTGTCGTTAACCTGTTTTTCTCTGGCTGTAACAACAGGAATATTAGAGGGACGCAGAAGTGGCTCTGCCTCTTTCAAACCTTTGTCAAGCTCTGCCCTCTGCTCTTTCAATTCAAGAGCAGATTCTTGAATGCTGTTTACTTCGCTTAAAACTGAAGAGATAGCACTAGCCGCGTCATCTAAATTGTCAATTCGTTCCATCCAAGCAAATTGAGGAGTGACTCGCTCAGCCATCCAAGGAAAAGCGTCCTCTGCAATTACGCGATCGCGTTTTAGCGCATTGCCAATTTTCCCTGTATTCTCTGCTGAAATTTCCGCGATCGCCCCCACCGAGTCTCCTATTGATCTGGTGGTATCGACAATATTTGCGGTTGCTCTCCATATCGCCATGCTTTTAGCAAGATTTTCCTTTATTCCGTTATAGGTCTCACTCCCCCCCGGCAAAAGGGAGATGATTAGGTTTTCAATGGATTTTCCCAGGATTGCGTTTATATTAATTGGGTTGTCGTCGTCGTCTTTTATGCCAATTGTTGCCAAGCTTTGACTAGCTAATTCTCCCAAGGTCTTTGCGACATTTATACTGAGGGCTGAGGCATTATGAAGGGTTGTTATCAACGTTAAAGAGTTAATAATCTGAGGAAGTTTCAGGAAGTCTGATATTCTACCTAATTTACCCGCCAATCCCCCTGGTAACTGTTTTCCTATTTTATTATCAATAACTTGAAGTTTCGCCAAATGAGTGCTATTTAATACAGCATTTAACTTATCAAGCTTTGAGGCATTCTGCCCAACTCCATTTTTAATCGGATCTAGGCTTTTAGACATACAGCCCCCAGGTTTAGTGGTGCGGCAAGTGCCTTCGGCAACTCCATTCTTGAAAGCTTCCGTGTTAGGCAGATTTTTTAGATTATTTATAGCTGCTGGAATTGGAGGAATCAAGCTAGTTTGCCTCTCAATTTTTCTGAGCAGTGCTTCAACTTGAGCATTATTCACGTCTTTTCCGTCCTTTCCGTCCTTTCCATTTTTACCTGCTGGTCCAGGTTTACCAATTGGTCCTGGCTCACCAGGATATCCAGGTTTACCATCTTTTCCAGGCGTACCTGCTGGTCCAGGTTTACCGTCCACCCCTGGTTTACCTGCTGGTCCAGGTTTACCATCTTTCCCCGGCTCACCTTTGGGTCCTGGTTTCAATGCCCTGGTCAAAGCTTGTTGAGCCGTTGATAAAGCGCGTTGAGCCGTTGATTTTATTGGCGTAATGATTGAATAAAGCCGAGAAATTGCAGCATCTAGGCTATCAACCCGACTTTCTAATCTATCAATCCGAACACCCAAAATCTTAAGGGCTGCAATACTGGCGATTAAACCAGCGAGCGCGGCGGCGATCGCTGCAACTTTAGCCACAAGCGGGATTATTTTTGCTAAAGCACTAGATGCAGTGGCTTGAGCTGCTCCCGCTGCACTAGATGCAGCGAAAGCCCGCTCTAAAGCTTGGATAGCTTTGGCATCGATGGGTTTAATCTGAGTCGCTATCATTCCACCCACAAGCGGAAGCGTCAAAGATTTTCCAAGATTTCCGCCATCTTTGACGATTCCTCCCCTCTCACTTTTTTTTAAAAATTTACCATCAAGTTTAGCTACCTCCCCTTTTAAGGCTGCTATCTCTCTTTTCAATTCTGCACAACAATCAGCCATTATTAATCTGTTTCAGTTTTGATGTTATTTGCTTAAGCGGATTTAAAAACTCAGAACACGGTACACACCTTACTTTCCCCCCTTCAACACAACGAATTGTATTGGGTGGGCATGGATCGCAGTTTACTTTGTAATTAACGGGACATTTACCTTGATCTTGGTATAAAATTTTGCCGCCGTGAAGTATCTTTAAATGAGCTTTGCACTCTGCTGGTTCTGGTAGTTTTGGACATTTTACAGAGGTGTCAATTTGCAACGTATCTAAATAACCTAATGTCGTAACTATTGATCCATCTTCGTTTCTTTGGTAGTCAGGTGTGCCACAAAGCCAAAGTCCTATTTTATGGGCGTTGTAGTAAGAATAATATCCGGTGATTGTGTAATCAAGTACCCTCACCTTTAACCACCTTCTGTTATTCGGGCTATAAAAATAAACTTCAAATCCACTTGAATCATAATTTTCACTAGCATCAAGTGGAATATTTCCAGCTTCTATTTCAATTGGAGTTAGTTTTGTTTTAAATGTTTTTTCTTTAGAAGTATCTCCAAAACTATAGTAAACCACTGCACTTTCCGCGCCGCTGCAATACATGATTTTAGCTCACAATATCATCCGGATCAGCAATGGCGGTTGCCGGCGATGTTTTATAAAGACTGATTGTATAACTAGCGTTGATCTGCGAATCGTTTCGACCGAAACTGAAAAATGGAGTATCAACGACACAACCGATCGTTGCTTCTTCTGCCGCCGTAGGACTTTGGAGTTGTCTGCGTTTGAGTATCAAAGCTCCAATTACCTGAGAAGACGAAGGGGTTGTATTATCCAATCCGATATCAGATAATGTGATAGTAAGTACCCCATTCGAGATAGTGGCACTAGCGCCACATTGTTCCTGGATTGTCAAATCTGGCATATTTTGACGGTGTGTGGTATAAATACAAAAGAGTTAATTGGGAATTGGGACTGAAAATCCCCGTGTCGGCGGTTCAAGTCCGCCTCCTGGCATTCCTAAAAGCTGATTCTACATAAATTAATTAAGGCAGGAACAGTTAGCTTATCCGGCGAGAAGCCCTACGCTCTAATCTTCGATTGAGCGTGGGATGAATCGCCAGTGAAAAAACTTGTTTTTTGGGGACAATATATACTTTATACTGCTATAATTATAGCAGGAGGTGATAGAAATTGAAGCG
>NZ_JAVKBY010000224.1:0-4379 GCF_040222985.1 Coleofasciculus sp. F4-SAH-05 | reverse complement strand
TCATTGGTCATTGGTCATTGGTCATTGGTCATTGGTCATTGGTCATTGGTCATTGGTCATTGGTCATTGGTCATTGGTCATTGGTCATTGGTCATTGGTCATTGGTCATTGGTCATTGGTCATTGGTCATTGGTCAGGGTTGGAGGCTTGTTTACAAAACCAGCATGGGCATTCTGTTTTCTTTTGTCCAACTACTGATATAGTAACCGCCATAGCGGTTAAGACACATCTTATGGTAGAGACGTTGCATGCAACGTCTCTACCACTTCTATCCTTTTTGAAGAAAGTGCTTGGGACATTGTAATGCTCTACCTCATTCAGAACGTACTTGATAGTGAAGAACGCAATGATTTACGTCAATTTGCCAGCCAATTAAAACAGTCAGGACCCCGGTATCTCCTGCGAAACGATATTCTGTCTGATTTTAGTCAATACTGCGCTGACCAGGAAAAACCAGACGATTTTTATCATTCGTCGAATCTAGGGCGACTGATTTATTACACCCAGGAAATTATTCTCGATCAGGAAAGTCTTTACCTAATTATCCGCCCCAAGATTGCCGAACAAGAAGCATTTCAAGTTTTAGAAGACTTAACCGTAGAGCCGATTACGATTCAAAGACTGCTCGATTTGCGCGATCGCTTCGTCAATCATTATCGTCCCCATGAAGGGGATGTCCTAGAACTAGATTTTAAACCATTTTATGATTATAGTCCAATTATTCGGGACTCGAAAAATATTGGTAAGGGGGTTCAGTTCCTGAATCGCTTTCTGTCGAGTAAACTATTTCAAGAACCCCGCCACTGGCAAGAATCGTTATTTAATTTCCTCAGTCTCCATGAAGTACAAGGGATTCAACTTCTGATTAACGGACGGATTAACAGCCAACAGCAGCTTTCCGATCAGGTCAAATTAGCCCTCGGCTTTGTTAGCGAACGCCCCGATGATGAACCCTACGAAAGTTTTCGTTTCAAGCTACAAGACATGGGGTTTGAAGCAGGTTGGGGGAATACCGCCAGTCGAGTCCGAGAAACCCTAGAAATCCTCGATGAACTGATTGATTCTCCGGATCACCAAGGATTGGAAAAATTCCTGTCCCGCATTCCAATGATTTTTCGGATTGTCTTAGTTTCCATTCATGGGTGGTTTGGACAAGAAGGCGTTTTAGGGCGTCCCGACACGGGGGGTCAAGTCGTTTATGTTCTAGATCAAGCCCGGAGTTTAGAAAAGCAGCTTCAAGAAGATATTAAACTGGCTGGGTTAGAGTTGCTGAAGGTGAATCCCAAGGTGATTATTTTATCCCGGTTAATTCCCAATAATGATGGCACTCGCTGTAACGAACGCTTAGAAAAAGTTCATGGCACGGATAATGCTTGGATTTTGCGGGTTCCCTTCCGAGAATTTAATCCCAACATTACTCAGAACTGGATTTCTCGGTTTGAAATTTGGCCCTACCTGGAAACTTATGCGATTGATGCGGAAAAAGAACTTCGGGCAGAATTTCAAGGGGTTCCTGATTTTATTGTTGGCAACTATTCAGATGGCAATTTGGTGGCATTTCTCCTATCCCGCCGCATGGATGTCACTCAGTGTATTGTTGCTCACGCTTTGGAAAAGTCTAAATACTTATTTAGTAATCTCTATTGGCAGGAATTAGAAGAGCAATATCATTTCTCAATCCAATTTACTGCTGATTTGATTGCCATGAATGCGGCGAATTTTATTATCAGCAGTACGTATCAGGAAATTGTCGGGAAATCGGATAGTGTGGGTCAGTATGAATCCTACCAGAATTTCACCATGCCGGATTTGTATCATGTGGTGAATGGGATTGAGTTATTTTCACCCAAGTTTAATGTGGTGCCGCCGGGAGTGAATGAACAGGTTTTCTTCCCGTATACTCGGACTGAGGATCGGGTTCCTGGGGATTGTGAACGGTTAGAGGAGTTAATCTTTACTTTAGATGATCCGACTCAAGTCTATGGCACATTAGATGATCCGACCAAGCGTCCTCTTTTCTCCATGGCACGTCTGGATCGAATTAAAAATCTTACCGGGTTAACGGAATGTTTTGGCAAGAGTCAAGCGTTACAAGCGCAATGTAATTTAATTTTTGTCGCCGGTAAACTACGCACGGAAGACTCGACAGATAACGAAGAACGGGATGAAATTGTCAAACTATATCGACTCATTGATGAATACAATTTACATGGTAAAGTTCGCTGGTTAGGGGTGCGCTTACCCAAGCGGGATTCAGGAGAAATCTATCGCGTGATTGCAGATCACCGAGGAATTTTTGTTCAACCTGCACTGTTTGAAGCCTTTGGTTTGACCATTTTAGAAGCGATGATTTCTGGGTTGCCCACATTTGGCACTCAGTTTGGCGGTCCATTAGAGATTATTCAGGATAAAGTTAATGGGTTCTTAATTAACCCCACGAATCTGGAAGATACTGCCCAGAAGATTTTGGAGTTTCTGTCTAAATGTGAACAAAATCCCGATTATTGGTTAGAGATTTCCAATCGAGGAATGGAACGGGTGTATAGTACCTATACCTGGAAGATTCACACCAGCCGCCTGTTATCCTTGGCGCGTATTTATGGGTTTTGGAATTATACCTCGAAAGAAGATCGGGAGGATTTAGTGCGGTATATTGAGGCATTGTTCTATCTCATTTATAAGCCTCGCGCCCAACAATTGTTAGAAGAACAGATGAAGCGTTGATTCTTTGGTGAGGATCGACAGATATAGCGGTTTCCACTGCAATAGGGTACAACATCAATCTCCAATCTCAGAAATTAGTTTCTTCATTGCTGCTACTGTACTTCATGACATCGGGAACTGCTGTAAGCGTTCCTCGCTAATGGGCAAGCTGCCAAATCGGGTCTAAACAAGAGTTTTGCTGATGCTGGGATAGCTGGGTTTGTGACGTCCTCCTACACCGACCCTACGGGTACGGTTGTAGGCTTCCTTTGGGGTTCCGTTTCAGAACGACGTTTCCGGCGTTTTATAGTGGGGAATACGCAAGAGCCCACTTCTTGCTTATCGCAAGAGAAACTGTAGTTATGGAATTTAGTTTTTGCTGTCAATTTACCAGCTTTTACAGCTTTGTCAATGAAATACAAAAACAATTTATCCTTAACATTAGCTTACAACAAGCAAGTTGTCAATAATAAACTGGCGATTCATCCCACGCTCAATCGAAGATTAGTTCGAGGACATGATTTTTAAATCGGGGATGAAGTTCGACACGGCGAATGAATTCGCCGTTATTCTAGAATAGAGCTAGCTTGCGGCTGCGAAGTCGAAGTCAACTTGATAAATAAGGTACGCCGGGACTCGACGAAACCCAAGCAGTTAACTCTGTTTGAAACGCAAGAGCCCTGAATTAACAGGGTACTAAGGAGATAACACAGCACCCCTTGAGGCTGACGCTGTGTGCCTAGGAACCCGTTTATCGGGATATATGGAGCGAAATCTCCATAGAATCTCCCTTCTTCCAGAAGGGAGATTGTCAAACTACCCATAAGTCTCTGTGACGTGGGGAAATGATATTGTAGAGACGTTGCCTGCAATGTCTCTACTCTCAGAGGGGAAACTTATGCTGACTGAACTACAAACGCGCAAACTGACTAAATTTTTTAGTATGCATGATGCCAAGTTTGATGGCGCTTTAGCTTATCAAGATTTTGAAAATATTATAAAAAAGTTAGCCGCATTAAGACACTGGGGTTCGCGCTCCCCTAGGTATCAAATTTTACTTAATAACTGTAATCGCAACTGGGAAGAATTGAAACGAGATGCAGATATAACCCACAATAAAAAAGTTAGCTTAGAAGAATGGCTAACTTATTATTCTATAATTTTAAATAATGAAGAGAAATACCTGCACAACATCCATTTCTTTATGGAATTAGTTTTCGAGGTGTTTGATAAAGATGAAGATGGAAAAATTAGCCAAGCAGAGTGGGCAGGGATTTTAAGTGTTTACAATGTGTCGCCTGTTTATGCTCCACGAGTATTTCCTAAATTAGATACCAATCAGGATGGTTTTTTAAGCAAAGAGGAAGTCCTACAACTCATTCGTGAGTTTTTCTACAGCGACAATCCAGACGTGCCAGCTAACGAGATGTTTGGACCTTATTGATGTAGAGGTGTGGGGGAGCAGGGGAGCAGAAGGTTTATTAAGCTGTTCGGCATTTAAACCTTAATATCAATAATGGCAAAATCGTTGTAGTAGTGCGAGCATCTTGCTCGCTACTATGAGCATCTTGCTCGCTACTATGAGCATCTTGCTCGCTACTATGAGCATCTTGCTCGCTACTATGAGCATCTTGCTCGCTACTATGAGCATCTTGCTCGCTACTATGAGCATCTTG
>NZ_JAVKBY010000217.1:0-22882 GCF_040222985.1 Coleofasciculus sp. F4-SAH-05 | reverse complement strand
CCGATGGATTGGTGTGCAGTATTTGTGGTTAATGATTTGAAGCTTCTGGATAGATGTGGAAATATCAAACTGCCCGGTTTTTCTAACTGTGACTCGACCAACATGAGTACCTGCGTTTTTCCCTTTGGGGACAGCAGCCTTGACCATATCCCCAGTCTGGAAGCCGTAAACCTTTTTCACCCTAGAACGAACAGCTGGGCTACAAACTGGAAAGCATTCGTAGGTGTCTTGACCTCTTTAACGTAGGCTTTCAAGCCTCAGTCTGGCTATCTTGTCCACAATTGTCCTGTGTTGAGCGGATAGCACGCCGCGTACAACAGCGTGAGATCGACACAGAAGATTACGGTTGGGGTGGAACCAATCGATCAATTCGCGCTGTCGCGATTCGTCGGTCTAAGGAAGCCCCTTGGTTCGCTTTTTGTTGGAGTGTATGAGAGACATTATCGGTCATGGAGCCTGGGCTATGCATAGAACCACTGGACTCTGAAGGAGTGGAGTCTGATTTGGCTGAGGTAGACGCTGAATTGGTCGCACTACTGCTCTTGCTGCTCTCTTGGCGACTGGTTTTCCTTGAATCTTTCGATCTTGATGCCCGTGATTTCATTTGTATTCTCCAAAGTGTTACTAAGATACTTTGCTACTTACAGTTAAATAGTTAATAGGGATAAGGCTACGGGAATTGTTTGATTTGTGCAAGTCTTTGGTTGTATAACTTTACAAAAATTGAAACACTTCTGATAATTATCGGAGCTGCCGGAATTTCTTCCTGTATGATAATCAGGAAAGGCATTGTAGCCAGATGCCATGCCCAACTTTTTTGTCCAGTCAACCCACCTAATTAGGAGGCGAAGAAAGCGGGAAAATTTGTATAAATGATTTGTGAAAATAAATGGGGTTAAAACCCTTACCCTGTAAGGATTGTTAGTTCACAACTGATTTAGACACCCCAGAATTTAGCGTTAATCAGCCGTTGTCATGTGTGGATTTGCCGGATTTATTAATTTCCAAGATGACCAACACCCCCAACACGATTGGGCATATTTGACCCAGATGGGGCAACCCTTGCGACGCCGTGGTCCCGATGACGAGCAAGTGGTGAACTCACCGCCGCTTTGGTTGATTTATCGCCGACTCTCGATTATTGATGTCCCTGGAGGAGGGCAACCGATTTGGAATGAAAACCAGACGATGTGCTTAGTCGTCAACGGGGAAATTTACAACCATATTGAGTTACGCTCTCAATTACGAGAACACCATGACTTTCGGACTCAATCGGATGCCGAAATTGTGCTGCATTTATATGAAGAACGCGGTTTTGAAGCCCTCACCGCCCTAAACGGGATGTTCGCGATCGCGCTGTGGGACAAACAACGACAACAACTATTTCTGGCACGCGATCGCTTGGGCATTAAACCCTTATATTACACTCAAGTCGGTTCACAACTGATCTTCGCCTCCACCCTCGCCTCCCTGCTGGCTCACCCCAATACCCCTTGGCATCCTCAGTTCCAAGACTTAACCAATCTCAGCGCCACCACATCCTACGTTCGAGGCATTCATCGCTTAGCTGGGGGACATTACCTGTTGTTCGATGCCCACACTCAAACCGTAACGCCTAAATGTTACTGGAACCTAGCCGATTACTTAGTTACCGAACCCATCCCTGACAGCCGCACTCCCAGCGATTATATTCAGGACTATCGGGAATTATTTGTCGATAGCGTCACCAAGCGGCTAATGAGTGATGTACCTGTAGCAGCCAGTTTGAGTGGTGGACTCGATTCTGGAGTCATTGTCGCCATTTCCCGTCAGATTCAACCCGATTTACACTGCTTCAGTATTAGCGATGATGATACGCGGCAAAATGGAGATATTGACGCCGCCGAACAGCTTTGCCAACAATTGCATCTGCCCTTTCATCCCCTGTGGTTTGATACCGAAACGTTCTTAGAGCAACTCGATTTTTCTTTGGAGACATTTGAATATTTTATTGGGTTAATTGATGCACCTAAATTACACCTAGAATGGGTTTATAAGCACGAACTCTATCGCTATGCGAAAACTCTAATGCCCGATCTCAAGGTGATGCTGCTGGGACAGGGGGCAGATGAATTTGCCGGAGGGTACTCAAAAGCCGAGGATAAAACCACCCAAACCTGGCAAGAGTATACATCAGAATTAATCCAAAAAGAACAGCAAAATTTACAACTCAAAGAGCCAACTGGACTCGATGACGGTTCATTTATATTCGACTACACCCTCAAATCCTATCCTTCTGGTTGCACTCCCTTTCAAAAAGAAATGTTGATGGGCATTTATTCCCTACAAGACTATAACCTGTGGCATGAAGACCGCAGTTCCATGAGTCAAAGTATCGAAGCTCGTGTCCCGTTTTTAGATCATCGTTTGGTCGAATATCTTGCCGCCATTCCGCCCCAGCATCACCCGACACTGTTTTGGAATAAAAGGATTATCCGCCAAATGGCTCAAGCCTGGTTGCCCCACAGTTTCATCCATCGCCAAAAATCTCACGCCACAGAACCTAAACTCTACAACTCGATGAAGCATAAAATCGTACAGCGAATTTTTCCAGCGTTTAAGCAAAAATATCTGGATAATCCGGGTCAGCTCTTGATTGATATCGAGCCAGAAACCCTGCTAGAGTGGTTCGAGCAATCCTCACACCAGCAAACTTATAGTATCGCCTGTGAGCAGTTATTAACTGGGATGAAAATGGCTGTTTTTAAACAGATTTGCTCCCAGCGGAATTCTCCGGTAACTGGAGAGTACTTGTATCGGCGATCGCCGTTATATTTCACAGATTAAACGTCACATCAATTTCAGCCTATCAACAACTTTAAACAATCCTCAAAACCCGAACAGCCATGACTAACTATTTTGTGATCAAGAGCAAACTTAATAACTTAGTTCTCCAAGTTGACAACACCAATCATATTGCTACAGATTTCGGTATTCAATCCCAGCATATCTGGGTTGTAACCGCTCAAGAAACCCAAGCCGATAACCAACTGTGGATGCTGAACCCGCAAGGACAAATTCAGAGTAAATTGAATGGTTTAGTTCTGGATATCGGAACGGAAAATTTACTGACTCTTTCTGATCAATATCACCAATACTTAAACTATCTCAGTAGTCAGGGTCTAGTTTACCCTCCCCTTTTAGTGACCTCTCCTCAAGATGATAAGCTGACTCAGCAATGGACAATAGAATGGAAACAGAATGCGTTTGCGATTAAAAGTAACCCAGATGGTAAGGTATTAGATATTTTTGGCGCTTTACCTTCAGAGTTTGTGCCAATTACCCTGGCGCCATTCTCTCCCAGTGCGCTCAATCAACAATGGGAAATTATGACTCCTGCGTCACCTTCAGCATCAGGAACACGGGACACCTTGAATTCTGGTGAAATTCTCAAACCGGGTGAATGTCTAACATCAGCGAACGGAGTTTACTCCTTCTGCTATCTGACAAATTCCAATCTCGTACATTATGAAAATAAAGACAAGCCAACTATGAGGGTTTTGTGGCAAGCCAACAGCCATTTATATCCTCCTGCTTACCAATGCCACTTGCAACAATCGGATGGAAAGTTAGTCGTCTTCAATGTACCAGGTCATGCGACTTGGTCTAGTCAGAAATTTGGTTCACAGTACCCACCAAGTCAACTGATTGTGCAGGATAACGGTCATGTGATTATATATGACAAAAACGGTGCGCCCTATTGGGATTCGCTAGAAGAGACGAATGGGTCTTAGATTACCGTAGCTGCAACTGTAGCTTTTTAACACTTGGAACAGATACATTTAACCCGGAAAAATCTAATAGGTGTTCCGAGGGAACTATGAATTGCATCGGCAGCAGGGACACCCTCGCTGAAAATTAGGATTGGCAAGGGTTATGGCTTAACTTGTCACCAATGCCCTGCGCCAAGTTAGGGACAATCGCGATTAGAAATAGTTCTATCGGGTAGAGTAGTATGACAAAATACTGCACCAGTTAAATCAGCATCTTGTAAATTAGCGCGACTCAGGTCAACATCCCAAAGGTTCGCTTCGCGCAAATCAGCATTGGTTAAGAAGCTATTACTCAAATCAGCACCTCTGAGGTAAGCACCATTTAAATTCGCATTATTAAGTCTGGCATTACTCAGGTTCGCTTCTCTAAGATTAGCGGCTTCCAGATTAGCACCATTGAGTCTAGCCTTATCTAGATTGGCACGTCTGAGATCAGCGCCTCTGAGTTCCGCTAGAGTGAGAATCGATTGAGACAGATTGGCTTCACTCAAGTTGGCTAAACTTAACTGCGTTTGGGTTAAGTTAGCACCAATGAGACTAGCATTACTTAGGTTAGCCGCTTTGAAGTTAGCTTCTCTGAGATCCGCACCCCTGAGATCTGCACCACCGAGAAAGGCGCGAGTTAGATCAGCATTTTTTAAGTCAGCGTTGCTGAGGTTGGCATTAATCAGGTCAGCATAGTTGAGGTTAGCATCACTGAGAATCGCTTGAGTGAGATTGGCTTGACTCAAATCGGCATAAGTCAAGATACTGTGACTCAGGTTAGTATTACTCAAATTGGCATTGGTTAAGTCACAGGTAGAACATTCGCCAGTGTCTTGTAACTGTTTCAGATGGTCAGGATTTTCCGCGTTTAGAGGAGTGGCTGACCAAAAGGGTGTTAGAAGTAAGAGGATAGCCAGAATATTAAGTTTCATATAGTGATTGGTGATTAGGGATTAGTGACTGGGGAATTCTTCGCAACCCGCCCCGACTCCTCCATCTCTCCCATCCTCCATAACACAACGAGAAGCCCAAGCCCTTATGTACTTCTCGGTAATCTGGGCAGACGCGATCGCGAAAATTCCGCAATTTCACTGATTCTAACTCCTAGAGTAAGGAACTATGCTTAAAAAGCAGATACCTACCAACAATTACTCCAAGCGGCTACCGCCAGATATCACGCTTTATTATATCAAAGCTATAGTCAACTTAGTTTGGATGACAAAATATTTATCGAGAATTTCCGCTATTACAAACAAATGTCTTTGAATCAGGTGGTTCAAACGTTAGACGAGCAACTGAGGCAGATCCAAGGTAAGGATTATTGGAGTACCCGTGAAGATACTACATTATTTAATGTGAGTATTGATCGATAACCTCTAAAGTAACCCGCTCATCCGCCTGGGAATCAATTCCCAGGCTCATAGCCCAAGTCGTCTGAAGACGACTCAGTAAAAATAAAGGCTCATCCTGATTATCAGAACATGATTCTATTCAAAGGAGCAATTATGTATTAGTTAGTCCGTTTTAACGGACTTTTGCTATAAGCCTTGAAATTGATTTCAAGGCGGTGTAACAGCGTGGCAATACGTTCCAATCAATATGTTAACGTGGTGGGAATTGATGTAAAATGGTGTGATTACATGGCAACAAAGCTAATCAATATGTTATCATTGTTGGAAATTTATTCCCGGTTATAGGTGAGGGTGAGCAATTTATTGTCCAGTTATGGTGAAATCTGCTCATCCGCCTGGGAATCAATTCCCAGCCTCATAGCCAAAGTCGTCTGAAGACGACTCAGTAAAAATAAAGGCTCATCCTGATTATCAGAACATGATTCTATTCAAAGGAGCAATTATGTATTAGTTAGTCCGTTTTAACGGACTTTTGCTATAAGCCTTGAAATTGATTTCAAGGCTGTTTGACAGTTAATCCCAATTATCAAGATATAAAGTTATGGCGCTTTGGCGGCTTTACTATCATCTCGTCTGGGCAACAAAAGAACGCCAACCGTTGATTATTCCTGCACGAGAGCTGAAATTATATAGCTATATTATCGGTAAAGCTGATTCGCGAGGTTGCATTATTCACGCCATTGGGGGTATAGAAGATCATATCCATTTAGTGACATCTATCCCGCCCAGCCTTGCGATCGCGGATTTTGTCAAATACATTAAAGGAAGTAGCGCCCATCAGTTTAACCAAGATTCGCCTCCCACATCAGCCAAGTTTGGTTGGCAGCGCGGATATGGTGTTTTTTCCCTGGGAGGCAAACAACTTGATCAAGCGATTGCCTACGTGAGTCAACAAAAGCAGCATCATTCTCAAGGCACAGTAATCCCATCCTTGGAACGAGATAATTATGAAGATGATGCTCCAACATCCCGATGAGGTATGATATGGAACCAAAATAGGCACAGGAATTATCTTATTGCCTATTGCCTGTTCCCTGTGACACACCGAGCGAAGTCGAGGTGTTGCCTCTCCCCACCACAATACTTATTCAGCAGTCCCTAATTTATATCAGTGACATTGATCTGAGTGTAATCAAAAAAAACATTAAACTAAAGCTTTTGTCGCTGAAAACTTTGATTTGGGAATGTCATAAGGGCGATAGTATATATCAACAATTTTAGCTAAATCAGCTAAGGTATAATTCGGATTAAATAACGATAAGTTTAGACAATGAAAAAAGGCAATATCCATTGTCAATCCTAATTGCTGACAAAAGTTTTCTGAGAGTCTACTTCCATTACGTTTATGCCGCAGATGCCGAGCGACAAACAGTTGTCTTAAAACAATGAGTTTTTGGAACACAACCTCGATAATCCGGGCGGGCGACTGCAACCCTGTCATCTCTCGTGTTGGACTCGGCGTATTCTGTTCAAATCTAAAGTGAGCATCTTTGAGTTGAAAAATTAAACACAGTTGCTGTACGACTTGGACTTGGAACAAATGTTCTAGTTGTTCAACTCGCAACGCTCCTTGCTGTTTCAGATACAATCCCAGAGGTTGATCTTCTGGACACAACTGAGCCAGTTTCGTGACAACACGGTTACTCACCCACTCGTATTGCTGAATCAGCGAGAGTAACCCTTGATCATTCAACTGGTTGGCGGCAGTGATAACATTCCCATTCTCTACCCAAATATAATAAGACGACGCATCTCTTGACTCCGATCGCGATCGCAGCATCAATACGCCGCTTTTGTTTCCCTGATCAATAAATCGAAAAATTTCCGACAGAGAAAAATCCGAAAGAAACCCTGTAATGGACATGGCTGGTGAATTGAACCCCTACAACTATTGTCTCGATTAACCGTTAAACTCAATCGCGATCGCCAGATTCGGTCAGGTCGCGATTTATAATGAGTGGGTGTTGTTGTTGGCGATCTTGCTCTGTGACCCAAACTCCCCTTCCTAATTCCCGCTCCTCTACCGATGTAGTAAACGAACAACCGGATGCCTTAGGGCGTTTTGGCAAATTTGGCGGCAAGTATGTGCCGGAAACTCTAATGCCAGCGCTGTTCGAGTTAGAGCAGTCGTTTAAACAGTACCGCAACCACCCCGATTTTCAGCAGGAATTGCAACAGTTATTACGCGATTATGTCGGGCGTCCTAGTCCTCTATATTTTGCTGAGCGTTTAACCACCCACTATGCCAGACCCGATGGCGGTGGAGCGCAAATTTATTTGAAACGGGAAGACCTAAATCATACTGGCGCTCATAAGATCAACAATGCCTTAGCCCAGGTCTTATTAGCCAAGCGGATGGGCAAAAAGCGGATTATAGCAGAAACCGGGGCAGGTCAACATGGTGTGGCAACGGCAACAGTTTGTGCGCGGTTCGGCTTGGAATGCATTATCTATATGGGTGTTCAGGATATGGAACGCCAATCCCTGAACGTGTTTCGGATGCGGCTGATGGGGGCAAAGGTGCAACCTGTTGCGGCGGGAACGGGTACGCTCAAAGATGCCACCTCGGAAGCGATTCGCGACTGGGTAACGAATGTGGAAACCACCCATTACATCCTCGGTTCAGTCGCCGGTCCCCATCCCTATCCCTTGCTCGTGCGTGACTTTCAGGCGATTATTGGTCAAGAAACCCGCACGCAATGTCAAGAGAAATGGGGTGGCTTACCGGATATCTTGTTAGCTTGTGTCGGTGGTGGTTCTAATGCGATGGGACTCTTCCACGAATTTGTCAACGAATCCAGCGTTCGCTTAATTGGTGTTGAAGCGGCTGGGGAAGGTGTCACCTCTACCAAGCACGCTGCTACCCTAACCTTAGGGCGTCCAGGTGTGCTGCATGGGGCGATGAGCTATTTACTCCAAGATACCGATGGTCAAGTCGTGGAAGCCCACTCTATAAGTGCGGGACTCGATTATCCGGGTGTTGGACCTGAACACAGTTATTTGAAAGATAGCGGTCGAGCAGAATACTATAGCGTCAGCGACCAAGAGGCGATCGCAGCGTTTCGCCAGTTATCGGAACTCGAAGGGATTATTCCCGCCCTAGAAACTGCCCACGCGATCGCGTATCTAGAAACCCTCTGCCCTCAACTTCAGGGTAGTCCTAAAATTGTGATTAACTGTTCCGGTCGCGGTGATAAAGATGTACAAACAGTTGGTAAGTTTATTCAGTTAGACTCCCAGGATTAAACGGTGCGGTCAAGATCTGTTTTTGTGATGAGTGGATTCCTGCTACTAAAGTTAGGACTCAGTAGTTGTGATTTGGCGTTGAGTGTCAATCAAACCCCGGTGAGTCAATCCGAATCTCCTGCAACTGTGTCTCCACAGTCCAATGATGGTGAATTCACCAATTGGGAAGGGTTGGTGCATCAACAGATTAATCAATATCGGCGTTCCCAAAACCTGCCCCCATTAACCGTAGACGCGAGCATGAGCAAGGAAGCCAGACGCCACAGTCAGGCAATGGCAACCGGGCGTGTTCCGTTCGGTCATGGGGGATTTGAACAACGAGTCCGGGCGATCGCCCAATCCATGTCCTATCGCCAAGCGGCGGAAAATGTCGCCTATAATCAAGGCTATTCTGACCCAGCGACACAAGCGGTGCAAGGCTGGTTAAAAAGCCCAGGACATCGAAAAAATATTGAAGGGGATTTTGATGTAACCGGGATCGGCGTCAGTAAAAATGCCAAGGGAGACTATTATTTTACCCAGATTTTCATCAAGCGGCAGTAGTTTGTTATTTGTTCATTATTGATAATTCCTAATCGAGATATCTGATGACTAATCCACCCATCGAGAAAGACGTGGCAGAATTTCAAGTGTGCGATCGCGATCTTCCTGACGCCCTGCTGAAAACCTATCTAAACGCCGAAGCGATTGCTGTTGATACAGAAACCATGGGGTTAATTTATCAGCGCGATCGCTTGTGTCTGGTGCAACTGTGTGACCCCCAAGACCGAGTTACGGTGATCCGCATAGATAAAAAACAAACCGAAGCCCCTAATCTGAAGCAGTTGCTGGAAGCCCAAACCGTCTTAAAAGTCTTTCACTTTGCCCGTTTCGATCTCGCCATCTTACGCCAAAATCTGGACATCTACGTCCAACCTGTATTTTGTACAAAAATTGCCAGTAAACTTGCCCGTACCTATACCAACCGCCATGGGCTGAAAGATTTAGTCATGGATCTCGAACAGGTGGAACTGGATAAAAGTTCCCAGAGTTCAGATTGGGGGAATCCTAATAACCTGTCGGATGAACAACTTCGCTATGCAGCAAATGATGTCCGTTATTTGTTGTCTGTGCGGCAGAAACTGATTACCATGTTGCAACGAGAAGATCGCTGGCAACTTGCCCAAGAGTGCTTTGAGGCGTTATCCGTGATGGTGTCTTTGGATTTACTCCTCTATCGAGATATCTTTGAGCATTAAACTGACTGGTATGCTGGTGGGCCCTTGCGAAGCCGAAACCCACCCTACAATATATCTTTGACATTAATCCTAAAGAGTGGCTGTGGCTCAAGGGTGGATGAACCGAATTCCACCCAAAGTGAGAACTGCTAGGATAAAAAAAAGGAAGTGTCAATAAGATTGCTGGATTTAGAAGTTTCCCATGCCCATGACTGCTCAAGTTATTGTCGAAAAGAAAAAACTAGACAACCCGCCTCTAGAGATTCACTATCTGGGCGATCGCGTTCTGCGTCAACCAGCCAAGCGAGTGGCTAAAGTAGACCAAAGCATCCGACAGTTAGCCCATCAGATGCTGCAAACCATGTATAGCGCAGATGGTATCGGCTTGGCAGCACCACAGGTTGGAGTAAATAAACAAATCATTGTTATCGACTGCGAACCGGATAACCCAGAAAATCCCCCCTTGATTCTGATCAACCCCACGATTAAACGTTTTGGTCAGAGTATATGTGATGCTCAAGAAGGTTGTTTAAGTGTTCCTGGCGTCTATTTAGATGTCAAACGTCCGGTAGAGGTGGAAGTTGCCTACAAAGATGAGAATGGACGCCCGAAACGATTAAAGGCAGATGGTTTACTATCTCGCGCCATTCAACATGAAATGGATCACCTGACTGGGGTTATGTTTGTGGATCGGGTGGAAAATGGACTGGTTTTGGCAGAAGAACTGCAAAAGTATGGCTTTTCTACCCAAGCGGTTAAACCATTTAATTCTTAGGCAATCTCAGCCTAACCGTGCCAATGTTTTGTCCATGGAGCAATCCATGGACATTTTACAACGGACTCGGTTTTTTTGTATTTTTCGTTAGGTTTAATTGAATGACACCAAAAAGCGGTTTATTTTTGATGGGTTCCTGTATTACCGCAATTGCGGCTGTGGGTTCAATTTTTGAACTCTCTTCAGGAACACCCCAGTTAGGTGCATCCGTCACGGAAATTATCCTCGCGGGTAGTATTCCCTTGAGTGGCTTTTTGTTCTACGCGGCTGTTCGTGATGCGAGGGCAAATCAGTAGAATTATTTCTCCCTGGGGTTTGGCGTCCGTTTTCTGTTGTCCTTTAGAATTTTAATTGTAGGGGCACGGCACATAAGAGCCCCTACGAGGTCTTTGGTAAACTCCGACGGAGGAAGCAAACCCCTTGCTAAAACACGGTTTCCAAGCTCACGGACATTACTGATGACTGGTCAACATTGCCGTGGATTTTTACGACCTCTGGCTGGCAGAGGTACAGCCAGACATTTATCTCCCTATCCTTTGTCTGAGGATCAGGAGATAGTGATTGGGCGTGATCCAAGCTGCCAAATTGCCTTAAACCCGAATCAATATTTAATTGTATCGCGACGTCATGCCACGATTCGTCCCTGTTCACCCTGGAAGCAGGGCTGGGAAATTTGTGATCTCAATAGTATTAATGGGACGTATGTTAATGGGTATCCGTTACGGGGATGCTGTCAATTGCATGCGGGCGATCGCATTGAATTGGGTCAAGATGGTCCTCAGTTTATTTTTGAGTGTCAGTTCAGTTCATCTTCGTCCCTAGTCTCACCCGTTTCTTCGGCTTCATCGCTAACACCTGTCAGCGTGATCGGACATAAAACTCCCGATACGGTTACCTTTAGCCAACTGTTTCCCCTCGCTTCAACGGGACAAGATTTAACCCAAAAGGCGTTTCTGAGACCCGCCATTCTCACGGTGGTGTTTGTGGTGTTAATGTTTATGGCGGTCGGTAAGCCAATGGTGTTTAATCTGCTATTGGCAACCTATTTAACCGGCGCGGCTTCTTATTTTGTCTACCAACTCTGTGGTAAACCGAAACCGTGGTGGGTGTTCTTGGGATGTGCGATCGCGACGGGTTTAATTTTAACCAGTCCGTTGTTACCTCTATCGATTATCGTTTTTCGCGACATCTTACCGGGAAGCTTACCCGAAGAAGGGGAACTGATCAGTTTCACGTCTCTGCTAATCCGTATGTTTTTCGGGGCGGGTTTGATGGAGGAGTTACTCAAAGCCCTGCCCATTATTGGGGCGTATTTCTTGGGTAGACTGTTACGTTCCCCTTGGCGAGAACAGATTGGCGTCTGGGAACCTCTGGATGGGATTCTCTTAGGTACGGCGTCAGGAGTGGGTTTTACTCTGTTGGAAACCCTAGGGCAGTATGTTCCTGATATTATCGATAACGTGACCTTTCAAGCAGGTCAAGGATCGGCTCAACTGATGGGATTGCAATTACTCATCCCCCGTCTACTGGGTTCGGTCGCTGGACATATTGCCTATAGTGGCTATTTTGGCTATTTTATCGGCTTAAGTGTTCTCAAACCGCGAAAAGCTTGGCAAATTCTGGCAACGGGTTATCTGTGTGCGGCGATTCTCCACGCCTTGTGGAATGCTAGTGGGTTTGTCAGTAGTTTATTGTTAGCGGTGGTGGGGATTTTGTCTTATACCTGTTTAGCCGCCGCCATTCTCAAAGCCAGGGCAATCTCGCCGACGCGATCGCAAAACTTCGCCACCCGTTTATTTTAACGGTAAAAATCCCCTACTCACCCTAAACATAAGCCAGAGAGCAGAGAATTTATATATATATTGGAGGGATTGACAAAAGCAATATTGGTTGTTCTATGCCAGAGCCAACATTACTTTTGCCAGTCAATATTTTATGCTTTGATGAAACTGATCAACCCTTATTCTCTGGTGCTAACTCAACACACTCATGTTTTGTAGAACCTTATGCACTGATAGACAGTTTCTGCTTTTATCCCTGAGAATGCAGGTTTAGTCAGCGTTTTTGATTAAGCTAAATTTAGAGTCCACGACTCTAGAGAACCTGAGTCACCCGCAGAACAATCATTAATAATCAATTGCCAAGTACCAGCAGATGAGCGTCCTTCAAACACGGACAAAGTCTGAGTTGCACAATAGTTACCACTGGGAATCACCGCATGAGAAGCTGCTACTGAGTCAAAGCTACGGGAAAAGTTATCGTTAAAGCTGTAATCCCCATTCAAGTCGTTGCTATAGCCACTGGACGAAAATTGTGGTTGTCCGGGACGCCGGAACAAGTCAACCACAATCCCGGTTTCGACATGACGCAACTGGGCAATCAAGTCGCCCACCCAAGTATGTTCTAAATTCTTTAGAGTTACGGTGACGTTACTAATCGCGATATTTTCAGCCACCACAATCTCATCTTGAAAACTAGCCACTCCATCGGGAATGTTGCCACCACCACCGCACCAACTGGAGTTCGCAGATGTGGCAATTTTAGCGTCTACAGTGGCAGTTGAGGTACGGTTCATCAGTTTAGACATAGGTTATAACTCCAAAACATGATTAAGTTGACAAAAGGTAAAACTCCGCTAGCGATCGCGAACTCATAATGTTAATAAACTTTGCGCTTTGTTACGCACTGTTAATGCACCCTTATTTTTTTCTAATTTCGCGACCATTCAATACTCTCCTCTTAATTAATAATGGCATTAGTTTGGCGTTTCTATCTAGTCCTTCTGGGGATCTTTACTAAAAAAAAACAATTTAAGGTATACTAAATTGACATATTTATTTCCTGCATCCCTTTCCTGACCAGTGATTCAGGCTTAAGCCGTCAACATTATTGTCCCCATGTTTATGTGAATTTAATATAAAATTACATCCTCTATAACTTTGATTAATCTCTGACGAGAGATTAAAAATCTTTTGCAAAAACTGAGCCTGTACGCTGACAGAAGAATTCAGACTACCCATTTTGAACTCACCACGCTTAAAAGTATTAAGTTTAAAGCTTTATCGTGTAAATTTAGTTTCTTTTTAGTAAAGATTTGTTGCATCATCGGCTAAAAAATTTTGGGGCTATTAATCTAAGGTATTATCTCTTGACAAAAGAACTTCTTTATGTATCTCCACCAAAGCCAGCCCAGCCATTTTTAACCGAGTACCGATCAGCCCGGTTTGTTCAACAGGCGGCTCTAGGAGACTAAAAGCCAATCCGTGACTTTGTTCAACTCGATCGTGTTTGTCTAACTGAGGTAGCTTTCGGCAGGATATCGGTGTGACGTTCTCGATCAGGAATCAGCACTTAAGTCACAGCCCGTTAGGGTTTACGGCTCCCACAAATCCACACTTTACCCTTCAGCCGAGTGTGGCTCATTGACTGTACTTAGTCTGAAATCCAGGTTTTGTCATACTGGCGTATGACGTTGTTACACCAATTTGCATGATAGGGCAATCGGCTCACGTTGGCAACCACCTAACTGGATTAATTTCAACTAATCTTGTTAACTTTTGTTAAGTACACGAACAGGGAACATCATATCGAGGACTTCAACACTTCCACAACGACCCAGTTTCCGTATTTCCACGCATCCAAAAGTGCCGATAATATGCTCAAGAATAAAATTGGATGAGGTATTAATTTTTAATAGATTAAGGCTTAAAAAAAAGGCTAGGGGATTCCTCTTGTTGATTACTCTGCTGGTCTTTTTTTAAATAAAAAGTAACCCTTTTTGCCACGGCGATTAAAATCGCTGCTACACAAACATAGGCGAAGCCTATCTATAGCAGTAGACACATCGATTAGGACTTGCCGAACTGTTGTTCCAGACGTTCCGCCGGAACGTCTGGAACAAATGATGTGTCCTAACCGCTATGGCGATTGCTATACATCCAAGCCAGATACCCGACTTCTTCAAGAAGTCGGGTATCTCTGCACTTACCAGTAGCTAATTTGCCGATCTCGTTCTGCTGGAGCGAGTATGCCATCTCCTTTAGCACAAATAAGTGCAGCTTTGCCTACGGTTTGAAAGTCCTCACCAGTGGGAAAGCTGGTAAAGCCGTACATCTGGTCAAAGAGCCAGAGGTTTCCTTTTCTTTGATAATCTGTAGTCGTTGTCATTGTTTTCTCCTCGGAATAGTCCAGGCGTTAGATTAGGATTTTGAAAGTCTATTATGTTAATGCGGCACAACTCATCCTACTTCCACTAATAAGATAGGATCAGCCGCACCGCCGAGCTGAGTATTACAGCGAGTTTATTCCGCTGTCGCCAGTTCTGTGCTACCACCACTCCGACGACGGGTTAGGGTGTTGAAGAGCATTTGACCAATCGCTTTAATCAGATTTCCTTCTAATTCCTGGAACAGCTTCATATTCATGCCAAATGCCGCATTTGCCTCATCAACAATCCGTTCGGCTGTGGCGTCATCAATGGGGAGTTCATTCAAGGCTTGGCGATACTCGGATTTGAAGGCTTTTTCGTCAGGAATGTCTTTAAACTCGTAAAATGCTGTACCTTCACCCTCGGATAAATTCATCGCCCGTTGAGCAATTTTTTTCAGGATTTGTCCCCCAGATAAATCGCCCAGATAGCGCGTGTAGCAATGGGCGATTAACAGTTCTGGTTCAGAGGCGGACACATCCCGAATTCGCTGCACGTAGTCTTTCCCGGCGGCTGAAGGCGCTACTTGTTCGCGCCAGTTGGCACCGTAGTAATAGTACAAGTCTTCCTCTAGACTTTTCTGGCGATTGAGTTGGGAAAAGTAGAGTTTTGAGAGAACTGGATGTTGGCGATGGCGTTCCATTTCTTCTTCCATCGCACTATAGACGAAGTAGAGATTGGCAACGAGTTTCCGGTAGGAGTTCTTTTCGACGACGCCTTTCAAAAAACATTTGACAAATCCCACGTTTTCTGCCATGGTGTGGGCTTTTTTGGTTCCCTCACGCAACTGGGTGGCTAGATTGGTACTCATGTTAAATTTCCTATACCTAAGGTTAACGACTTGTGTATTTTTGCGTCCAAAACAGATTTAAAACTGTCCCAAAGGCTTAGGTTAAACTGATATGATGAAAATTTATATTAAAAATTGTGAAGTTTTGGTCATTGGTCATTGGTCATTGGTCATTGGTCATTGGTCATTCGTCATTCGTCATTCGTCATTGGTCATTCGTCATTCGTCATTGGTCATTGGTCATTGGTCATTGGTCATTGGTCATTCGTCATTCGTCATTGGTCATTGGTCATTCGTCATTCGTCATTCGTCATTCGTCATTGGTCATTGGTCATTGGTCATTCGTCAAGTCGGGGCGGGTTTATTTACATCTGGGTGTAACCGAAAAGATAGTAGTGAAACCCGCCCCTACACAATTTGCCCCATCTCCCCCATCTCCCCTCTCCTGCTACAGGCTCAATCCTGCAAGATTGTTTTGGACACAATCCGAGTTTTCTTGCGATCGGCGTCTGAGAGTTCTTCACCAGATTGCAAACGAGTCGCGTTGGTTTGCAGAACCGTGGCGGCACTTTTATCTCCCATTTGGATTGCAGTATTAGCCGCCGTTTGTAACATTGTGGCAGCGCCAGAGCGATCGCCTGTTTGCAGTTTGGCTTCGGCGATTTGAGTTTGCCTGTATTTGGCTAATGCCAGAATCGATTGTTGGACTTTGGTATTGGGAGACGGTTGATAGGTACTCTGAACGTTAATCTCGACGGGAACCTGTTCCGACTTTAACCCCTCTTCCCCTGTCGCGGGGTCATCATACCGCACTTGCAGCTTCGCGATCGCCTGATACCCAACAGACAGTTGTCCCATATACAGATTTGCCAGAATCACCCGTTCGGCATCTGTCATCAAATCGCCCAAGCGGATGACAAATTGATCGCCTTGGGGTTGTAGGGGGAGTTCAATCGTATCCGGGGCAACTTGAGCAATGGGTTTGAATTCGGCAAACCGCACACCATCCATTAATTCACATAATAAGTAAGCATTGGTCAAGCCAACGGCTTGGATACGGTTAAACAAGCGTCCAAACTCCTGCACCGCTTGCTCCGGCTGTTCAATATAAGAAAGCGTACCACTGCCCGAATCGGCAATTTTTTCTAGCACATCTTGGTTCCAACTTGCCCCAAATCCCAGGGTATTGATCGTCAGCTTATGCTCAACCGCGAATTGGGCTAATGTTAAGCAGCGGTCATTGTCTCCATGTTCATTTTCGCCATCCGTCAGCAGAAACACCTGAGACACGGCGTCAGCTTTTCCCTTAGCTACTTCTGCAATCCCCAGTTTCAACCCCTCATCAATCGCCGTTCCCCCATCGGCGGACAGTTGGCGGATTTGGGATTTAATCGTGTTCAGATTATCGATCGCTTGATTAGGAACCAACACTTTGGCACGATGATCAAAGGCAATCACACAGATGCGATCGCCCTCCTTGAGTCGTTCAATCAGTTGCATTGCCGCTTTTTTCACCGTTTCTAGGGGACGCCCATGCATCGATCCGCTGTGATCGAGAATTAAGCATAAATTCAGCGGCAGCGACTGATCCTCCGATTGGGTAATTGCCCGAATCGCGATCGATAACTGACGCTGGGAACTGGGTTGATTGGCATCAAGATTGGTATCGCTGAGGGCAGGGTGTAAACCAACTTTCATGTCTAAAACTCCTAAGCCAGTAATAAAGATGTAACTATAGTAACCTTGGTGTAATACATCTGTACTAATGAAGGCGTGAGGTGGTTCAGGATACACCCCGAATCGCCATCAATCAAAAGAACTACCCCAGGCAACTTCACAAGCACGCTACTATGTTTTAAAGATAGCGCCATTATTGCATTCCCGAGGATCGTCAGGAACCCCACGGCTATAAGCCGGGGGCTTGGAATTTAGCCCGTACCTGACCAGCCTAAGTGGATGGTGCACTACGTTAACGGCAAGCGTTGTAGAGACGCGCCATGGCGCGTCTGTACCTACCTTGGGATGCTCTAGAACCGAGTGGTTAAACAGGTGTACAAGGGTTAAGAAGCGTGCCACTTGGAAAGTACCGACCGTTAACTTATGCGAGGCTAACGTCACCCCAGCAATGGGAGTTAGGGGCAACCATACCCCAAAAACTAACCCTTATGCGTACAGGTTGAAAACTTTGAGCTTGTAATTGCCCAAGCGAAAGACAAATGCAAGATGTCACCGGAGCAAGTAAATCCAAGGCGGTAAGGGTCGTACAGACGCGCCATGGCGCGTCTCTACAAATATCGCAGTCGTGTACACGGGAAATGGAGCCGATACATTCTCCCTTGAGAGGAAGTCCTGTCAGACTGCTGTTTATGTAAGAGGGCTTGCTTCCGTTCGGCTGACGCTCACGGCGAAAGCATCCCCATACATAAATGACAGGGGTTTCCATTCGCCCCCTTACCAACCCCAATTTATGATGAAACGACCGATTCAGGCAGTTCAATCAACTTACTATGGTCGGCAAAACTACCGCACCCCGCCACCGGATTTACCGTCACTGCTCCTTAATGAGCGGATTGTCTATCTGGGTTTGCCCTTGGTGCCGCAAGTTACCGAATTGATTGTGGCAGAACTTTTGTATTTGCAGTACGACAATCCCGATAAGCCGATTAAAATTTACATTAATTCCACGGGAACCTCCTACCAGGGTCAAACGATTGGCTTTGAAACAGAAGCCTTTGCCATCTCTGACACGATCAATTACATTCAACCTCCCATCCATACCATTTGTATTGGTTCGGCAATGGGGATGGCAGCGATGCTGCTGTCGGCGGGGACAAAAGGCTGTCGGGCAAGTTTACCCAATGCCTCAATTGTGCTGCACCAACCCAAGAGTTATGCCCAGGGTCAAGCCACGGATATTCAAATTCGGGCGAAAGAAGTGCTAGCTAACAAGACGACCATGTTGGATATTTTTGCAAAAAATACGGGTCAATCTGCTGAAAAGATTGCCAAGGACATGGAGCGGATGTTGTACATGACTCCTCATGAGGCAAAAGAGTATGGCTTGATTGATCGCGTGTTAGAGAGCGATGAAGTGCCGGCTGCTATAGCCACCAGTGCGTCCTAATCCCAACTCTGGCACTCAAGGGTGAGTATTTGTGGTTCTGCTTCAGGACAAACATCCAGATTAATGCCTAAACCTACCCGGAGCAACTCAAAACCAGGTTCCCTTGAGCAAGCGCGTTGGGTCAAAACTCAAAACTTAGAACTCAAAACTTAGAACTTTTTCTAGAATTCGGAGTAAATTATGCCTATTGGCACCCCCAGAGTCCCTTATCAACTTCCCGGTTCTCCTTACAGCGATTGGATTAACATCTACGATCGTCTCTACCGGGAACGGATTATTTTTCTGGGTAAAGAAGTCGATGATGAGATTACTAACCAGATCATCGCGGTGATGCTTTACCTGGATTCTGAAGACAACAACAAAGATATTTATCTGTACATCAATTCTCCTGGTGGTTCAGTTACCGCAGGCATGGCGATTTATGACACCATGCAGCATATTAAGTCGGATGTGGTGACTATCTGTGTCGGTTTAGCGGCGTCGATGGGGTCCTTCCTGCTGACGGCTGGGAAGCAGGGGAAACGGTTGGCGTTACCCCACTCGCGGATTATGATTCACCAACCCTCTGGGGGTGTGCGGGGACAAGCGACGGATATTGAGATTGAAGCCAGGGAGATTTTGCGTATCCGGCGTCAACTCAACCAAATCTACGCGGATAAGACGGGTCAAACGGTTGAGAAGATTGAAAAAGATATCGATCGCGACTTTTTCATGTCCGCGCAAGAGGCGAAGGAATACGGACTGATTGACCGGGTGATTGAGGAACGAGCAAGTTAAGATAGACAGAATCGGTGGGGCAGTTCTAAAATACTGCCTCTATCTCTATCAGTGCTTGTCCTAGAAATGAATCTGGCGGATTGTTATCGATTGTTAGGTTTAAGTGATGGCGCCTCTCGATCGCAGATTAAGGCATCGTATCGGCGTTTGGCACGCCAGTGTCATCCGGATGTCAATGTCGGTGACGGGCTGGCTCAAACTAAGTTTATTGAGTTGACACAGGCGTATAAACTGCTGCTGAATGCGATTAAACCGTCTGGGACAAATCAGTCGGCTGAGGATTCCCAGACGGTTACGGTGACCAAGCATCCGCCAGCCAAACCTCCCTCGATTCCTACCCTATCAGAGATAGAATATCAGCTCAAATGGACATTCTATGAGCGTTTACAGCAATTACTCAAAGAACAACGCTTTGCCCGTGCGATCGCGCTGGTTGAGGGGTTGGCGCAACGAATCCCCCAAGATCCAGAGGTGCGTCAGTGGCAAGCGATTACCTATCAATGTTGGGGACGATATTTGGTTAAGGATGGGCAATTAGATAAGGCGAGAATTTATTTGAAAAAAGCCCTGAAAACTGACCCCCATAATCGTTCACTGTGGGCGGAAGTCGAACTCGATTTTCGCCGCATGGAACAGATTGTTTAGTAATGCTTAGAAATAGTTACAGATTTTTTCAGTTTTGGGTGCGATCGCTCTTTTTTTTGGTATACTTTTATCATGGGAAAATGTGCCGACCTATAGACTCGATACTTATCACTTCAAAGGTTAACCCTACTGAGAGCGATACGTCCTATCGGATACGCTGGCGCGGCGCGATCGCATAATTTCCCCAGTCGTTGATAATCTTATCTATACAAGGGAATTAGAGGGGAACCTATTAACTCTAGAAACAGGGCGGGTTTAGTCACATCGAGGTGCAACCGGAAAGATAGTCGTAAAACCCGCCCCTACAGAGGATCGCGTCGCCCTTTCCTCAATCTCCGGATTGGGGAAGATTACAAAATTTAAAAGAAATTGACGAATTATTAGCGAAAGGATAAATTATATTTCTCTCCTAGCAAAACTTAGGATAGACTTGAAACAGCTACCCTAGAGGAGCTTTAAATGTTTCGTTTTTATGCCGTTGCATCAGCGTTAACCCTAGCTAGTGCTATAGGGTTGAGTTCTGAGGCGCTGGCTCAATCGGTTGATATTCCATTTACGGCTAGTGTTCCAATTGAGGTAACCTTTGATCAGGTTGTCCTTGGTACGGTGGAAACAACGGCTAGCGGTGGTTCAGTTCAACTGCCTAATGTTATAGAATCCGTCAATCCAGCAACGGTGACGTTACAGTCTAACACCCCTGCGACCCTAACGGTTTCGCCGCCTCGCCTCATCTCTGGGTCAACACCTGATCCGGATGGAACAAATTATGTCACGTTTGTCAGCTTTGGTACACAACAGGTGACGGCGGATACGGGGGATGTGACGGTGAATCTTCCGGTGGGAATTAGTGATTTAGAAGTCGATATGCGTGTGGAAAGACCTGTACCCTTTCCGGCGGGGACTTACAATTATGCCGTGACGCTGACGGTTATCCCTTAATTCGCTTATCGATAATTGGTTTTTATGTGCATATACCTTGAGGAGGTTTCCCATGATTCGTCGTTTAGTTTTATCTGGTTTTGTTCTGGTGGGTGCGGTGGCGTTTAGTCCGAACGTTTTGGCGCAATCTGTCGATGTTATTTTTGAAGGGAATGTTGGTGAACAGTGTAGTTTTGCGACTCCGGTTCCGGGTATATTAGTGTATTCTGGCGGTGGTACTGGAAACCCTCCACCAAATGTGATTACTTCTGATGCACCGGGAGGTATATCGGGTACGGTTGATGTTTCCTGTAATACAGATTCAGCAAACCTTCAAATCAGTGATGCCCGTTTTGTGTCGTTCACACCCGCTGATCCACAGTTCGATCCTCCTTCTGGTACTTTACCCCCAGGTTCAGATGCTGACTTAGATGTATTGGCAACGGTTCCAGGTGCTGAGACAGACTATAACGGTAAGGCTGACGGTAGCAATAGTAGTTCTGGCTCCCCGATGGCAATTTTTCCTCCTCCTTTTAACACTGGTGCACCCCTTCAACAAACCGTGGAAGTGGATCTGAGTGTTGATCAAGCAGGAACTTTGGAAGCCGGAATTTATCAATATGCTGTCACCTTAACAATTGTGCCGTAGGAGGTTTGTAGTAAGGGCTTTAGCCCTGATCAAATTCCGCGCGAGTCGAGTTGATTAATCGGTTGTGCTCTTTAGGTTAGCAGGGCGAGTGCTCTTTAGGTTAGCAGGGCGAGTCGAGTTGATTAATCGGTTGTGCTCTTTCGGTTAGTGCAGCGACTCGCCCCTACCCCCTACCCCCTACCCTTCCCTGATACAGCTATGACTTTCGCTTTTAATTCCGTCTTGCCAACCGTGACTCGCCTCAGTCGCTGGGCATTATCTGCGGCTTTACTCTGTGCAGGGGCGGCGCAAGCGCAAATGAGTGTTTCACCTTTAGTGATTGAAGCCCAAGCCAATCGCGGTCAAGCTCAAGCAATTATTAATGTTACCAATACCAGTAATCAACCCTTTCGGGGACGAGTTTATGCTGAACCCTTTACCTATGGGGATAATGGGTTTCAAAGCTTGGAGTCTAGCCCTAACGATTTAACGCCTTACCTGCAATTTTCACCTAGGGAATTAACTGTACCACCGGGAGTGCAGCGACGCATCCGTTTAATTACTCGCTTTCCACCTAGTTTGCCAGACGGGGAATATCGAGCGGTTGTGTTTACGGAAACGCTTCAGGAAACGACGGATAGTGGTGGCAATTCTGTGGCGTTGACTGCACGAATAGGCACAACGGTTTATGTGCGTCAGGGAGATTTATCGCCAAATTTGACAGTGGAGAGTGGGAGTTGGAATTCAGAACTAGGACAGATTCAAGTTTTGGTGAATAATACTGGAATGGCATCGGCTAGAGCAGCGGTGAGTTGGAGGTTAAAGCAGGGAGATACGGTTATAGATATGGGGAGTTTGAAACCGACGGGAATTGTGGCTGAGAGTGAGCGTCAGTTTCTATTGAATTATCCTGATGAAGGGCAATTGGCGGCGGGTCAATATCAGGTTACGGGGGAGTTGATCTGGGCGGAAGATGATCAGCGGCGTACACAGCCGTTTGGTGTTGAGTTGATGATTCCTACGCCGTAAATAAGGGGCGATCTCGTGGTTGAGCCGATTGGTTCTGAAGTTTTGGCTGGTGGGCAGTGCCCACCCTACGGTATATCTTGGGGTTGATCGTTTTTAACGCAGAGGTTCGCAGAGGTTAACGCAGAGGTTCGCAGAGGGGTATTGGTGGCTTGAGTTTGGGTGTCGATGGGCTTTGTTTTTTGCTGTTTATTTTGCTTTGTTCGGCATACCTGAGGTGGTGGATTCTGTTTGGTGGCAAATTGGGATAATTGTTGGTTTGGTTGCAGGGATGGCGGCTAAGGCTGGTTCTGTTAGCGATTCCCGTTTTCATGAGACTA
>NZ_JAVKBY010000212.1:0-181833 GCF_040222985.1 Coleofasciculus sp. F4-SAH-05 | reverse complement strand
AAGTGACCGAAATTCTGGAGAGTATTTGGGAGTTAAGACAGTCCAAATGCGTCCAGGGGATGAGTTTGGTTTCATGCTGGTTCCCAATAATACAGTGCAACGGGTGTTTGATAATCCCGATGTGGGAGGGGCGGCGCGTCCTCTATTTTCCATGGCGACAGCGAATCCAGATGATGCGTTTCATGTGGGGCAAATTGCCGATGTCACCGGGGATGGAAGTACCTTTGTGATGGAAGATTTGCGGGTGGATACCCAGTCGGATGGGGATTATAACGATGTTATTTTCCAAGTGCGCGGGGCGACGGGTGAAGCCGCTTTAATAGATGAGGTAATTGATTCTGGAAAGGATTGGCGGGAGACGGATTTGGGTCAAGCGTTGATTGATTATGCCGAACCTTACATTACGCCGGATACGCCTGATGATGGCGGACTATTAACCGATGAATTGGTCGGAGAATCTTCAACCGATGAGATTGTAGTCGATGAGAGTGAAATAGTCACAGAACCGACAACTGAACAATCAACTGATGTTGTTACTGATGAATCTGTTAACAATAGTGAAATAGTCACCGAACCCACAACTGATGAGTCAACGGATGTCGCTACTGATGAACCTGTTAACAATAGTGAAATAGTCACCGAACATGAGTTTTATCGAGTGAACGATAATGGTTCAATGCATCTCATTCGTAAAGATTCGGGTTGGCGAAAAACTTGGGATATGATTATTCCGGGTGATTTTAACGGTGATGGTAAGACCAATTTACTTTTCTATGACCGCCATACAGGTGACCATGAGTTTTATCGGGTCAATGATAATGGGTCAATGCATCTCATTCGGAAAGATTCGGGTTGGCGAAAAACTTGGGATATGATTATTCCCGAGGCAGCGAAGGTGAAACGGAATACTGAAGATCCGCATGAAGATTCATATCAACCCAATCCAAATTACACTTACAAGGAAGCCGATTACTTGAATACTTTGTATCAAGATAATGTTGGTAACACTATAAGTTCTGAATACGATTGGTATCACAAAAATCGTTACGCCACTGATTCTATAGATGGTCATGGAGTAGATGGTAAAGTCTATGCGTTAGTAGGCGGAGAAGTGATCGAAGCCAAAAATGGAAAAGTTTTGCCATATCATCAGAAAAACACAGAAGCAAAACGAAATAAGGTTTGGAAATACAATGGAACAGTTGCAATTTTCAACTCTGAACTGAATAAGACATTCATATACTGGCATTTTGCTGAAGGCTCAGTTGATGAAAGTTTGAAGAATAAAACGATTAAAGCAGGTTCTTTAATCGGAGTAGAAGGAGAAACAGGGGTATCTTTCGGAGTGCATACTCACATTCAGGTACACAACGGTCGCGTTACTGTTGATATGGCTAACAGCAAAGCTCCTCATCGAACATCTCGATTACATATTCCGACTGTATTTCAAAAAGCGGTCAGAAAAGGATTAGTGAAATTGTATCGCTAATCCAAACAAAGGGCGCAAGTGGTAGGGTGCGTTAGTCGGGAATCAATTTCAGACTTAATCAGTCAATTAAAAAACCCGACGTAACGCACCAAATTTCCAAGAATAAAATCAATCAGGTTTCGGTGCGTTACGCGGGGAATAAAATTTACTCGACTTCGGCAAAGATTAACTCCCCGCTAACACACCCTACCGAATCGCTGTTTTTGTGGAGGCGATCGCGCCTTCCCCTTTCCCCGGATACACCATCTCACCAGGAATAGAAGCGATTCCCCACCAAGGTGCGATGGAAGCCTATCCAGGAACCCATATAACCGCTCAAAAAACACCGTTTGACACCGCCAATTGAATAAAGGGCGACCCGATCAAATTAAGCGGACACCGTTGTTAATTAATGCGGTGCGGGTCGCCCCTACACCCGAATCAAAAGTGATAGTCTCCCCGCGTGCGATCGCACCTCTCTCTCCCAATTTGCGCCAATCCCTGATCAAAAGCGCGATCGCCTAAAACACACCTCCATTTTGAGTCAGGGCGGGCGCGAGTTGAAAAGTTATCACAAACATCAAAATCAAGCACCATTACCCGCCCCTACAAATACCTGGACTTCCACGCGATCGCACTTTCTCTATCCCCAGGGTGCGATCGCTCTTCGAGTAGAGCCTACAGCAGATCGCGCCTCTCTTTCCCCAGATACACCATCTCACCAGGAATAAAAGCGTTCTCCACCAAAGTGCGATGGAAGCCTATCAAGGAACCCATATAACCGCTCAAAAAACACCTTCTGACACCTGGAATTGAATAAAGGGCGACCCGATCAAATTAAGCGGACACCGTTGTTAATTAATGCAAGCGGGTCGCCCCTACACCTGAATCAAAGGTGATAGTCTCCCAGCGTGCGATCGCACCTCTCTCTCCCAATTTGCGCCAATCCCTGATCAAAAGCGCGATCGCCTAAAACACACCTCCATTTTGAGTCAGGGCGGGTTTTGTTGGAACATGATCACAAACATCAAAATTAAGCGGCTAAACCCGCCCCTAAAAATACCTGGACTCCCACGCGATCGCACCTTCTCTATTCCCAGCGTGCGATCGCGTTTGGGATATGGGTGAGGATTGCGATCGCGTCTTCCCTTTCCCCAGATAGCCCCGATAATTGCGATCGCCTGAAACACGGTAGGATAGCACCGACGTGCGCCCTGATCTAGCTGTGAACTTAGGATCTATAAACCGCCCAATATATATACAATACAACCCTGTAAACTCAATCGTTTACAGGGCTTACCTTTTGAATTTGGTGGCGGGAGGCGGATTTGAACCACCGACCTTCGGGTTATGAGCCCGACGAGCTACCAGACTGCTCTATCCCGCGTCGCTTTAAACAGCATAACACCTATTTCCTAAATGTGGCAACTCCAAGCAAAAAAGCCTAGGTGCGGTAGTACAAACAAAGGACAAAGGACAAATGACCAAGGACATAAGACAAATGGCCCAATTCAAAAACTCATCGAGAGTTCGCCAATAACCTCTAAACGCTTGAACTCTCCTAGCTGCATAAAGGTTTCCGCCAAACTTTCCGCCACGGCGGGACTAATCCAACCCATTTGCTTCAAAAGCTGAATCGCTACCGCATATTTAGCGCGTTTGGCTCCATCCATGACTTTAATTGTCATACCGAGTCCTTCACCCACACGACCGATACATTGAACCCCTTCTGATCCAGCTTTACTCACCAGTTCACCTTGAGTCAATCGCATTAATTCTGTATCAAATGCTCCTTCTCCTGCCACTAAGGTAGGATGATGGGTCATTGCCCGAACAATTCGCTCCATTGCCAAATTGTCACCAGAAGCGAGTTGAGCAAAGAGGGTGGCGATTTGAGCGAGTTGCAAAAAATACGTCGGTGCGCCACAGTCATCGTGTGCCAAAATCAACTCTTCTGGTGGCATCCGCATCAATTCCGCGACTTTGCTCAAAACGAGTCGTTGAACGGGGTGATTGTACTGTAAATAACTATCAATAGACCAATTGCGTTGGCGGCAGACAGCAAGCATACCTGCATGTTTGCCAGAGCAGTTGTATTCTAAGGCACTTTGCTTACCCGGAGGAATAGGACATTGCAAGGCTGATGGGTCAACATCGCAGCGCCAAAGAATCTTAAAAACCTGACGAACCTGTTCCAGATGACCTTGGTGGGAACTACAAATAATTGCCAAATCCCGGTCGTTAAGATTATATCGTTCCAGGGTTCCCGTTGTGGTAACTGCCAGAGCCTGAAACGGTTTGAGTGCCGAACGAATAAAGGTTGATGTTTCTGAATTGCCCGCTACAGATAGCACACGCCCTCGCTCGTCACAGAGGACTGCTTGAGCGTGGTGGATGGATTCGGCTATGCCTTCCCGGAGTAAACGGACTTCGATCGCTGGTGCTTGATTACGTTTTACCCTTGTCATTCGTTATTCGTCATTGGTCATTGGTCATTGGTCATTTGTAAGAGTTTAGGGAATATTGACAGAAATTAATAGTGTTGGGTTTATTTCCACCAACCCAGTTAATCGTTTTGAGGAAAAACCAAACCATAAATTATCAAGAAAGAGTCCATAGCAAGCTGCCACTTATGATCAGAATAGCGATAATGCCCAATGTTCGTTGCAGGCGTTGCAGAATGGGCTGAACTTGATAGGAGACGATCAGGCGATCGCGACTCAGGACTTCTGGCGGCTTTGTCCAGGTTTGACCATCATACCAGCCGGACTCTTCATAGCCGATGGTTTCGGTCGATAAGCGATCGCGCACGTAAGACCAACCTAAGTACAGTCTCAGTAACACCAATATCAAAAACACGCCAGCACCTGCGCCACCCGCCAAAATAAACTGTACCAGATGCTGGTGCGGCGCAAAACTAGCGGCGGCGACTGGACCAGCTATTAACCAGCTTAACCCCCAAACCCAAGCCAGCTTGAGTCCATAATTTCTCAATTCTAGCTTCGCCCAACGGAAAAACCAAGACTCTTTTAATTGTTGGTACTCATGAATCGGTTGTTGTTCTGTCGGTACGGGACAGAAAGAAACGGACGATTCCCTCATAGTATTTGTTCAGGTTAGGATTGTTGCGAATTGAATTCAACATATTCGGCGTGACCCCAAAATGCTTCTAGATTATAGAACTCCCGTTCCTGGGGCAGCATAATGTGAACAATCACCTCACCGTAATCCTGAAGCAGCCAGCTTCCATCGGCTTGTCCTTCGGTTCGTAGAGGACGCCGTTGCCAAGTCGTTTCCACTTGATCTTCAATCGACTGAGAAATCGCCCTCACCTGTACCCGTGAAAAGCCTGTTACAATCACAAAATAATCAGCAATATAGGAAACATCTGCCACGCGCAGGATGACAATATTGTCGCCTTTGCGATCATCGGCAGCTTGAGCAATAGTTAATGCCAAATCGGGTCCAGTTTTTTGCTCTTGATTGTCGTTGACAAATAAGGTAGATGAGCGTTGAAATTGATCTTTTGTCATTTGTTTTTTGTCATTTGTCATTTGTTAGAGTTTGATGATTTTTTATAAAACGTAACATTTTTCGGTTGATGTCCATTGACCTACTGAGTCAATTCTGGTTTTTGGCTAAAGCGTTGCACCGCCCAGTTCCGAGTTAAGATCATGCGGGGGTGAATCAGGCGACGGGTATTGAGCAGGTGTTTGACACAGTAGTCGCACGTTAGCCAAACGGCTTTGTGCAGATCAACGCGAGCAATTTTCCGCAAATTTTCTAACTCCGGTGTATTGCCACGACCTGGTTCCAGGCTATCGGCTAAAAACACAACGCAGCTCATCTCACTCATTTCTGGGTTTCCTAACGTGTGCAGCGCGATCGCATTGAGTACAGCGTCCTCTTGGATAGCGAACTGCTCTTTAGCCACGATAGCACTGACATCAGCATGTAACAGATGGGGAGTTGCCGCACAGATTGGATCTATATCGATACCTCCCTCCTTAGCCATTCGCAAAAGTCGCTCTGGCTTAAAGTATTTAGCCAGATCATGCATCAATCCGGCTTGAGCGGCTTGCTCCACATTTAAATGATAATGTCGAGCTAATTCTATCGACATCTGCTCAACCCTCAGGATGTGCTGCATCCGGGCTGTCGGAACATTATCGTCTAGCCAGGTTAAAACCTGATCCCGCATTCGGTCACAAAACTCCTCAAGGCTAAGATTGACTCTATACTATAGGTATTGAATCCATTTTATCTCAACGCTTCTGAAGGGAAGCAAAGAGTTGTTCATAGCGATCAAGCGCTCGGTCAAACGCATAATTTTCTTCGGCATACTTTCTGCCTTTCTCACCCAAAGCTTTGACTTTTTCCGGATGGAGATAGAGATCCAAAATTTCGGCGGCTAAATTTTTGGGATCTTCGGGTTTGACCCTAATACCACCGCCACTGCTTTGAATGGCACTGGCGGCTGTACCTTCGGCTGGCACCGAGGCGATGATGGCACGACCGCTTGCCATCAAAACCGGAATTTTTGAGGGCATATTAAAGTCAATAACCTTGTGCTTTTGCAAGACCAAGCCCACATCGGCGGCGGCTAGCATTTCCGGGAGTTTTTCGCGAGGTTGAAACGGTAGCAGAAGAACATTGGTGGCTTTACAGGTTTGTTTATATAGCTGGAGTTGTTGCAAGGCTTTGGCTTCCGCTTTTAGCTGCGATCGCGCTTTCTTTTGGATCTCAATTTGCCATTCTACCAGCGCCCTCGCTTCTTCTTGCTGCAATCGTTCTAAAGCTTTTTCTTCTCCCACAATGACAATGGCAATTTCGGGAATGTGGCGCAGGCGAATCGAAGCCTGGATAACGGTTTCTATGCCTTGACTTAGCGCTATATTCCCGGAGTACATCACCACAAACTTGCCGTTGAGTCCATGCTCTTGACGGAATGCATTCGGTTCTTTAGGTAAAGGTTTGATGAAATCAACATTCACCCAATTTGGAATCAGCTCAATTTTGCTTTCACTGACTCCCTTCTTCTGCAAGTTTTTAATAAACCCATCAGCAATAACACTAATTTTGGTCGCTGTCCGGTAGGCAAATTTTTCCAAAATCGAAAAGATGCGAATCAGCTTGGGATTGGTCAGAATTTCCAGGTGTACAGCCGCATCTGGTAAAATATCCTGAAGATTGAGAACCACTGGAACCCGGTGTAGCCATCCTAGGAGTGCTGCGGGTACGGCAACCGGTAGTGGTGGTGCTGTCAAGAAAATGATATCGGGGCGTTTACCCTTTAGAGCATGGACAAAACTCGTCGCCACAAAGCTAACTTCCAATAATAATCGGTCGATTAAACTGGGTTCAGGGCGAATCCAGACATAGCTGCGCTGAATCGCTACACCGTTGATAACTTCTGTGCAGTATAATTTTCCTTGGTAGTCTTTATAGACTTCTTTTTGAGGATACCAAGGCATACCCGTAACCACCCGAACTTGATGTCCTCGTTTCACTAACCCCTCAGCGAGTTCGGTCATCAGTGGGGCAATGCCAATGGGTTCGGGAAAATAGTTGTAGGAATAAATCAGAATTCTCATAAATTTTAGGAAAGCAAGTAGGACTTACCCAGTTGGGGCTAATTTTTTCGCCAAACTAGCCGAGTGCCTATCAATCAGGATATCTAGGCTTATGTTCAAGGACATTGCACGGCTCAATTGCTAAGGAAACACCATTATTGTATAATCTACCTATTGTAGTTGCCTTTATCAGTGTAGTTGCCTTTATCAGAATGTCCCATAGTAAGAGTAAGTGCAATAAACCTACAGGCTAGATAAATTCAATGGCTCACTGGTACGAGTCGTTTTCCCATAAACAAACAATTGCGCCGATCAGATAAGCGTTGATAAGATAGTTCATCGGTGAATTGCTCCATCAAAATTAACCCTCTGCCTGTTTCCTCTAGAACGTTACAGCCTTTTTGGTGTAAAGCGTCCAACTTAGCCTGCAAATCGAACGGTTGTCCGTGATCCCACATCCGCATTTCTAAGCGCTCAGCAAATATCTTCAGCTCCAGCTCAATCGGTGTGGTTTGAGGTAAGTGGCGATGAGCGTGGTGAACCGCGTTGGCGAATGCTTCGTCTAGTGCCACTTTACAATCCATACAAAATTGGTCAGGAAATTGGCGCAAAGCTAGCCGATCAAACCAGGCGAGAATTTTAGCAACAGCGTTGATGTCTGTGGCTACCTTGAGGTGCGATTGTTTAAGGGGTTTGTCATGGTGCATCAATCGAAAGCCAGTCCCATGTTTTGTTAAGCCGCGCCACTATTTTTAGAAAAAACCACTAAAATTGTTTTGATAATTAATTTGACATCATACATCAAGCTCCAGTGATGCTGGTAGCGTAAATCTAAGTCAATGATATCCTTAAAGTCGTGGATTTGATTTCGCCCATTGACCTGCCACTCTCCTGTCATACCTGGTTTGACATCTAAACGCTGCCATTCTGGTACCTCATAGTAATCTACTTCATCGGGTGTCGGGGGTCGAGTTCCAACCAAACTCATTTCCCCTTTCAGGACATTGACAAATTGAGGCAGTTCATCAAGGCTACTTTTCCGTAAAAACCGACCGACTCGTGTCACTCTGAGATCAGGGGCATTTTCATCCAACAGTTTAACTCTAATTTTACCCTTACTAATATCTTGACTCCCGACATACATGGAGCGGAACTTCAAAATCCGAAATTCTTTGCCCATCCACCCCTTACGGATCTGACTGAAGAAGATCGGACCTCGTGAATCAAGTTTGATGGCAATAGCAATTGGAATAAACAGCAGTGCGGTAATTCCTAAGCCAACGATTGCGCCGATAATATCAAGTCCACGTTTGATCCCAGAGCGGGTGGAAGGGTGAGTGGGTGGTAATACTGGTGGCTGACTTGATTCAAACAGGAGTTCCACTGTTAGAATTTGATCGAGTCCCGTCATTTTCAAAACTGCCATGACCGGAGTGCTAACATTGGTGAGTACCAGTTCAACCTCTTTACTGGTCGCATTTTTGTAATTGTTCACCAACGCCCCAATCCCACAGCTATCGATAAAGGTCGTTTGACGAAAGTCTAAAATAATTTTGGGCGGCAGGGGGTGATTCTGAAAAATTTGCTGGAAGGTTTCTTTGAAAGCCACAGCTTCAAGCACACTCAGGCGATCCGGAAGTTGCATGACGGGAGTTTCATGCAATAGTATTACTTTAAAATCCGCTTCTGACATTGAGTCACCCATAACAACCTGTATTTTTTGTATTCACCTGTGTTCCTGATGTGTTCCTGACCAATATTGTGTCGTACAATTGCTAACTTAACCGAAAACTCACTTGAATTTACCGATCCTCAAAAAATGTCAGCTAAGACTGGACTCACCGCACGGCTCATTGAACTGTTTTCTGCCATTCAAGGTGAAGGACTCAATGTTGGTATCCGTCAATTATTCATCCGTTTGGCTCTGTGTGATTTGCGCTGCCATTTTTGCGATAGTCAGAATACCTGGACAGTTCCAGATTTAGCGGCTGTGGAACAAACTCCCGGAAATCGGGACTTTGAAGCTCATCCTAATCCCGTAACCGTTGATCAGTTAATGACATGGGTTGAGCGGCAAAATTATCCAGGACTCCATGAAAGTATTAGTGTAACAGGTGGCGAACCCCTGTTGCAGGCTTCCTTTTTAAGAGAGTTTTTACCCGTGGTACGACATCAAACCGGGTTACCCATCTATTTGGAAACCGGTGGACATCGTCCGGAGCAACTAGCCCAGATTTTACCCTATTTAAATAGTATCGGTATGGATATGAAATTGCCGAGTGTAAGTGGGGAAGAGTGTTGGCTCGCTCATCGTCAGTTTTTACAACTTTGTCTGGATGCAGATATTCAGTTTTTTGTCAAGCTGATTATTGCCCAAACAACGAACACCGCCGAACTGGAGTTAGCCGCCGAATTGGTTGCAGCGTGTAACCCCAGTATTCCCGTGTTTTTACAACCTGTAACGCCCCTGGCTCAACCCCATCATGCGCCAATGAGTCCGCCAACGCCGACTCAAGTTTTAGAATGGCAAGCGTTGATGAAGCACCATCTCAAATCAGTGCGCGTCATCCCCCAAACCCATAAGATGATCGGTCAGCTTTAGGCTCTGGATTCTCGTTTGCTTTTCGCTTCAGCTTTGGCTTTAGCAGCACTTTTTTTCAATGCGGCTAGGCGAGCTTCGTAGCGGCGACGTTGACGGCGACCGGGAGTAACTTCGACTAAGGTTTTTAAGGCACTGCCTAGGCTCTTGTAGGCGTTGGGGAGAGTGTAACCAAAGCGAGTAGCCAGGGCGATCGCTTTTTCATCTGCCTCAATTTCTGCCTTGAGAGTTTTCTCGCCGTTGTTTTTCTGATAGAGTCTCCATCCAGAAACACCACAGAGGGCGAGTGCCAACAGCAGTAGCAATCCATCTTGTACCCAAAGTTCCCCAACAGCTCCTCCCAAACCAATGGCTAGGGCTGCCATTTCCCAACCTTCTTTGGGGATCGTGTCATTCTGAATCCGGGCAACTTCGTGCCAAAATAGGAGATTACGTTGGTCAAGGGCAAACTGCTCCCATTTCACTAAGTCAATTTGCACCTCCACCTCATCGCTACCAATTTCTTCGGTGCGTAACAATGGGGGATTGACCTCAGTCGTTCCTTCCACCATGACCCAGCTTTGCAATTCTGGGGGGAGTAAGGTTTTTAGACGCCGGAGTTCACTCATCTCGGCTTTGGCAGAAGAAGTTGCATAAGATGTCATAGATCTGCCTCCAGGAAACTTAAACCAATTAATAAGGGTATCATTTGGCAGTATAGCGAGATTCACCCTCTGCCCTGTTTCTGGCTAGGTGTCAGGTAGCTTTCCCGGCTTTCCCGGCTTCCCCCAGAAGGGCGGGTTTGGTTAAGTTATCGGTTTGGCGTCATAAGTTATAAGTTATCCGTCAAAAGAAGCCCCTACACCCCCTGCTTCAAGAGCTTCAAGAGATCCATAACTCAACCACAATACTGATTCAGCAACTCCTAGGAACTACACCGTAGCGCTAGATACGAGAAGACCCGGAGTTCACGCCTATCCCAAGCATCTCGTATTGCTGCTACCTTCCGGTTCTGACAAGGTTTGAGCGTTGGGATTGCATGAATCCGAGTCATTTATCAGCATAACATCTTTGGAACCCCATTGATCAGTTCAGGGAGATATTTTTATTCGGCAATGATGCACCATTCGTGAAGCTGGTACTTAACACAGTGATTTACCACCAACGGATCTCGCTCAACGATCGCCTGTGCCTCTTGTTTTGAACTCGCCTCAAACAGGAGCATTCCTCCTCCTCGCTCCGCCCAGTAACCTGTTTTGGCTTGATGTCCTTTGGCAATCAAGTCTTGGACGTAGGCTTTATGAGCCGGAACATATTGGTCAAACGTAGGTTTATCGACGATGCCTTCTTCTATCTTGACGAACCAGGGCATTTGCTTTTTCCGATCAAAACCGCAGATAGTACATTATCTCAGATATCAGGTCTGGGGGAAGGGCAAGGCGTCGCTGTAAGTCGGCTAAGTTACGATAATTGCCCTGCTCTTGCCGATTTTGCACGATCGCTCTGGCAAAAAACAAGTCAACCCCAGGAATTCGGCTCAGTTGTGCCACGGATGCTGTATTCGCCGGAATCGATACGGGGGTGGCTGGACTTTCGGCGTCATAGAAACAAAAGCTGAGAATTGGTTGTAATAGCTGTAACCTCCCCACAGGGATACTTAACGCCGCCGCAATATCCTCCAAACAGCAAAACTGTACCCCACTACTTGCCAATTCAACCAGCGATCGCGCTTGATGGATGGATATTCCTGGTAATCTTAGCCAGTCATCCACCGTCGCTTGATTGACATCAATTCTCATCCCCAGCGCCACCGCCACCTCTATTTCTTGCGCCGATTGCAGCCGATAGTAGGGATCACTCTGAATCCGGGCTTGGATTGAGCGCCAGGTTGGGTTTAATCGATCCGTCGATAATAGCCTTATCGACAGATCCCCCAAAATCTGTTTAAATCTCTGCATAATTGCCTATCTGTTTATTATGCATAGATTAGAAGATCTAGTTCAAATTGGGGAAGCTGCCAAGATTCGAGGTGTCAGTATTGATACCCTTCGTCGATGGGAGCGATCCGGCAAGCTAAAAGCGGAGAAGACAGAAGGTGGTCATCGCCGCTATCGGGTTGCCGACCTGCTCAAAGTTGACAACCAGAACTTACGCCATACCGTTATTTACGGACGGGTTAGCACTCCAGATAAGAAAGAGGATTTGGCGCGTCAAATTGGGGTGTTAGAGCTTTACTGCCAGCAGCACGGATGGGGCTCGGTTTATACGCTAAAAGATATTGGTTCAGGGCTGAACTATAGGAAGCGTGGTTTACTAAAATTGATTGACTTGCTTCAGCGCAATGAGGTGGAGCGGTTGCTAATCACTGACAAAGATCGACTATTGCGGTTTGGATCAGAGCTAATCTTTGCACTCTGCGAAAACAACGGAGCGGAGATCACTATCCTGAACAAGCCAGCAGAGCAAGAACCAGAACAAGAGCTTGTTGAGGACGTTCTAGCGGTCATTACTGTGATGTCGGCTCGATTGTACGGAAAGCGGTCGCGCCGTAACCTAAAGGCAATGCAAGCTATGCATGAATGTGCCGAAAAACTTATTGACTCCCAGGATTGACGAATTAAAACTATGCAGATAGAATTATTATGTAGTTTTATTGGCTTAACCGAGGAAAAGTAAAGTAACGATGTCACGTCGCAAGAGACAACAGAAAACTAAAGAAATTTATACTCAGGTTATTCCTGTTGCCTCTTGTTCCGACTTTCCGCAGGTGATGCGGATCATGCACCTGTGTGGCATCGAGAGAGCATTAACATACAACAAACTTGGGTCGCTACAAGGGTGGGGGCTTGACTGGAGGAAAGCCGACCCTATCGTGAGAACTCAACTGAGTCCAACTGATATTGGATTACCTGCGAAGCTTTGGGAATGGTCGGTCAATGACACCATGAAAGCAATTTTAGCGCAACAAGAAGCCGCTAAGACCTTCATGGTTCGAGCAATTTACCGCCGCGCTCTAGACGAACCATCGCGGTCTAAGTTGCTGGATTTGATGCACAATGATCCAACCTCTGATCCTTGGCTACATCGGGTGTTCCGTAATCAATACCAGCGTGGACATACCTTTGTTCGTAATCAGATCGTTTACCAAGGTGGCGGTTACACCTGTAAGCGACTCACTCGCAATACAGTCAAACTGGAAGTTCAAGGGTTGGAGAAAGGTAAGCGGATTACGCTAAAACTGAAATGTCGTCGCACTGTGTCTGGGCAGATTCGACTAATTTGCAATGAAGACGGTCAGCTATCCATCCATTGCACTCGGAAAAGAACGCTGACTCTTCCCAGGCTCCGGGTCGATCAAGAAATCGGTATCGACAAGGGGTATACTGAGGCGTTTTATACCTCCAATGGGGACAGCATTGCCGATGGACTCGGACATCTTATGACCGAGAAAACGAAGCGCATCACCCGCACAAATCGCAATCGTTACAGACTGCGCTCTCATGGCAAAAACAACCCGGAAAAATCGGCAGCAATCCTCAAAAACAATCTGGGTCACAAAGTCAAATCGCGTAAACTAAGAAAAGAAAAAGCAACCATTCAGAATTTCATTCGCAAAGATTTAAGACGAGTTATCACCTCTCCGACTCGCATCTTTGCAGAAGACCTCACCTTGCCCATCATTGGAAAACAGCAAGCGAAGCCGATTAATCGCAAGCTGAATCAATGGATGAAAGGTGAGTTACAAGCTTCAATCGAGAAGATCGCATTGGAGACTGGATCAACAGTGTCTGTGGTGAATCCAGCTTATACGTCGCAAATGTGTTCTCGCACCGGGACGTTATTGGGTCAACGGGACGGGGATCGTTTTACCTGTTACACAGGGGACGTAATTCAAGCAGACAAAAATGCTGCATTGAACATTCTGCATCGCGGCTTTGATAGTGAGATCACTCGCTTTCTGAAATATGCAGAAGTCCGTGCCATTTTATTGATGCGGACAGTTCGATACTTGGCTTCGATTGGAAAGTCCGTAACCGAAGCTTCAGATTTGGGCTGGCTTAGTCCCAAGTTTAGAGCAGAAGCCTTACGACTTGAAGCGGAGTATCACCTAGCGGGGTGCTAGGTGCGGTTAAGCTCCGGTGGGTGGGAGAAGTGCCTTGCTCCATCAACGTCCCTAACGATAACCATCAACGGATGAAACCAGCAATATGAGACATTTCTAGCTTATCTGCATAGATTTGCACAGATTTAGTTCACCCCAGTCAAACAGTGCCATCTTCTTTATCAGGCAATACGATCCAGTAATTGGCGACGCTTTTGCTCAAACTCATATTCTGACATCAACCCCTCCTGACGCAGCTTGTCCAGTTGTCGCAGTGCATCCGCGATCGCACCCACTTGCGCCGGATCAACCTCTGGGATTTGACTTGGCGCTGATGTCCCGGTTTGGATCAAATCGCCATTAAAATTTTGGTCGAATTGTTCCGAATTTTGCAACAAATACCATACCCCTTCAATGGCACTCGCCACTCTGGGAATTGGTGTCCAGGACAGCAACAAATACAAAACTCCCCACCAAGGTTGCCCCAGATAAAACTTGTGCAGTCCAGAAATAGGTATCACTACCCCACTAAATGCCAGTAAGGAAGCAACTTTTCGACTTTTCGGCTTGCTTAACATAGTGGTTCTAACACCAGACGAAAGGACACCGTTATCAATCAAGAAAGAGGAACGCTATGCTTTAATGATATTCAACTACCCTGCACCCGGCATCCCCACACCCCTACTCCCTTGCATCCCCAATACGGATAACCGAAGTTTCCCCTAAGTGCAACACTGCACTAGAATATGACTGGAAACGGCAGTACAACCCACTCGGTTGATCGGGTAAGAGCTATGGGGTTTTTTGATTCAGATATAGTCCAACAAGAAGCTAAACAACTGTTTGAAGATTATCAGTCCCTTGTCCAATTGGGAGGCAGCTACGGTAAATTTGACCGAGAAGGGAAGAAAATTTTCATTGATCAGATGGAAGCGATGATGGAGCGCTATCGAATTTTCATGAAGCGCTTCGAGTTATCCGAGGATTTTATGGCTCAGATGACAGTTGAGCAGCTTAATACACAACTTGGTCAGTTTGGCATCACGCCTCAGCAAATGTTTGATCAAATGCAAATGACGTTAGAGCGGATGAAATCGGAACTGGAACAACAGTCTTAGAAGTGGACTCGGAGGGGTTTGGTAACCAAACCCCTGTTGTTTGTGCCGCCTATCATAGACATCCACCCGATTAGGTGAAGCCAATTCGTGCTTGAATAGAGTAAGGGCAGCTTAATCGCTGCTCAAATCGCGGTATTTTGGGAAAGGAAGATACCCACTCATGAAAGGCAAACACGTTTTACTCACTGGCGGTACTGGCGGACTAGGAATAGGGGTGACTCCAGCCGTATTAGCCTCTGCACCCAAAACGGTAACCATTCCTTATCGCAATCCTCAAGATGTAGAACACCTGAAACAAATCCTATCCCCGGCGGATTTTGTCCGGATTAGCTTTGTCCCTACCGATCTCACTGATGAGGCGAATGTCAGCAAGATGATCGACGATATGGAAGGGGTGGATGTACTAATCCATTTAGTGGGTGGCTTTTCCATGGGAAAAACCCACGAATACAGTTATGAAGCTTGGAAAAACGATTTTGACCTGAACTTAAATACCACCTTTTTGGTGTGCAAATACAGTTTGGCGAAAATGCTGCCCCAGAATTATGGGCGCATTATTACCGTGGGATCGCGGGGTGCTGTGCAACCGGGGGGACAGTTAGCCGCCTACTGTGCAGCAAAAGCTGGCGTTGTCGCCCTGACTCAAGCGATCGCGGATGAAACCAAAGGCACAAATATTACCGCCAATAGTGTACTCCCTAGCGTGATTGACACACCAACCAATCGTCAAGCGATGGGAGAAGAAAATGCCAATCAGTGGGTGAAACCCCAATCTATCGCCCAGGTGATTTGTTTCTTAGCCTCAGACGCGGCGCAGGATGTAAGCGGTTCGGCTGTTCCGGTTTATGGCAGCATTTAAGTAGAGACGTAGCATGCTACGTCTCTACATTGTTTTAGGGGCGGGTTTGACTTAAGTCAATTCGCCGTTCTTGGGGAATCATATCTGGACAATTAATCGCCCATCATGGGTCATTCGTCAGTGACAATAAACACAAACAACTAATAACTTTATAACTATTTTATATCGCTAAAATATAAATATACTATACTATATTCCCTATCAATTGGAGTTAAGAAACAAGGATGACTTCCCTGATCTCTAAAAAAATATGTATGCTGGGTGATTTTAGTGTCGGTAAAACCAGCTTAATTCGTCGCTTTGTAGAACGACAGTTTAGTGATAAGTATTTGTCCACTGTGGGGGTAAAGATTTCCCGAAAAACGGTTAAGGTGCAAGCAAAAACTCCCCAAAATGCGATTCAGGTACAAATGCTCATCTGGGATTTGGAGGGAAATACTAAATTTAAAACGGTGACGCCGATGTACCTACAAGGCGCAACCAGTGCGGTAATCGTAGCTGATGTCAGTCGCCAAGTCACAATCGATCATATTTCAGATCACTTACAAGCGTTTTTATCTGTAAATCCCAAAGGATTTGGTCTCGTTGCTTTAAATAAAGCGGATCTTCTTTCGGAAAAACAACAGCAAGATTTGCTAGACAAGTGTCAATTGAATTATCCAAATAAAATCGCTGCTGTCTATCCCACATCAGCTAAAACGGGGAAAAATGTTGACGATATTTTTTTTACCCTAGCTCAGCGAATGGTTGAATGAAGAAGATGATGTGCAACCCCCAGATCAGGAACTGATGCAGGTTATGGTAGCAATTAGTAATCAGTTAGGAGAGTTTATTAAGCGTAAACAAGCAGAAGCCGCACTGCGACAAGAACAGGAAAAATCTGAACAGTTAGACGTAGCCAGCTACAGCAGTGATTAATAAAAGCAGGGTAAAAATAATGAATAAAGAATGATTACTCAGGTTAAATCCTATACTTGCTATATATAATTTCTATGCTGTAATTATTGAGATTAAAAAATATTAGTAATAAAATAAATATGAATATGTTAGCCAATCTAGGTAATATAATTTTTTATGCACACCCTGTTTAAAAAGTTACTATTTTCTCGTCATATTGAATATTTAGCCGTCGATGAGTCATTCAGTATTTTAGAATTATCTCATAAAATCGCTCAGTTCGCTGACCGTCCTCAGGATTTGAGTATCGGTAAGGATGTGCGTCTGAGTTTTCCGGAACTTGTAGGAATTGAAGAGATTTTAAGCTATATCCTTCAGGGGCGACAGTTAAACTTTGATTTAAAAGGAATTGGGCGATTTTCGGGACGAGGTAATCTTCTCTATTTTGATATGTATATCATCAATGACAGTGAAGATTATCAGGCAGGAAAAAAACTCATTATTTTGTGCGAGGATGTCACTGATCGGATGAATTTAGAACAGACCTTAGTTCAACGCTCAAATGAAACGACCTTATTATTAGATGCTTGGGCAGCATCTAGTCAATATCTTGATAAAATCATCCAATATATAGGAGATGCTTTATTCGTCACTAATTCGTCATCCATTATAAAACTTGTCAATAAAGCGGCTAATTCCTTGTTCGGTTATAACAATTCTGAGTTAATCGGCAAACCTTTATCTTTAATTATTGATGAGTCTCAGGTTGAAATTTTAGTATCTCCGAAAAATGGCTCTTGTGGCAATGGCATCAACACAACTAAAATGGTTTGTCAGACTAAGACGGGAGACAAGATTATCGTGGCATTTTCCTGTTCTAGAATTGAGAGTGAATTAGAATACGAACAGGATATTATTTATATTGGGCGTGATATCAATTGATGAAGTAAATTCAAAAAATATTAATAAGCCTAAAATTATTACTGTTCCCTGTTCCCTGTGACACACCGAGCGTGTTACCGAGCGTGTTACCGAGCGAAGTCGAGGTTTATTTTTTTTGGGTGCTGGTACACCTTTACTATTCCCCAATCCCCCCTCCAAACTGCATAAGTGTCACCAGATGAGAGATACCTAAGCTTTAAAGAGGTTAAACTGGCGGACATTAGATCCCATCAGCATCAACTATGGAAGCAGGAACATTTCTCCCATCCCCACCCCCCCTAAGTCAAGACTTAGCTATTTCTACCCATGGATTGACAAAGCAATTTGACCGACATATCGCCGTCAATGATATCGATTTACAAGTCGCAGCCGGTGAAGTCTATGGATTAATTGGTCCCAATGGCGCCGGAAAAACGACGCTAATTCGGATGTTAGCCGCCGCTGAGGAACCGACGACGGGTGAAATTTATATCAATGGCGATCGCTTTTTGCGGGATCAAAGCAACCCCAAACTCAAGCAGCGCATTGGTTATCTCCCCGATGATTTCCCTGTCTACGAAGATTTAACAGTTTGGGATTATCTGGACTATTTTTCCCGACTCTATCGCCTGCGAGAACCCCGACGTACTCGACGCCTGCGGGAAGTGTTGGAACTGGTACAGCTTACCAGTAAGCGCAAAAGCTTAATTGCTACCCTATCGCGGGGGATGAAACAGCGCCTGAGTTTGGCAAGAACGATTATTCATGAACCGATTCTGCTGCTACTGGATGAACCCGTTTCCGGATTAGATCCCATCGCCAGGATGCAGTTTCGGGAAATTATTAAAACCTTACAAGAAGCGGGGATGACGATTTTGATTTCATCCCATGTCTTAAGTGACTTAGCTGAACTCTGTACATCAGTAGGGATTATGGAACTCGGCTATTTGGTGGAAAGTGCGCCTTTAGCTGAACTGTATCGCCGCCTTAGTCGTCAGAAGATTATTCTCTCCAGTTTAGGAGATATGGATGCATTGGCGGCTGAATTGAAAAATTATCCCTTAGTGCAAGAAATCGAACCGATTCCGGGAAAAAACCAGATACGGGTTGATTTTTCTGGGAATCCAGAAGAGAGTGCCATGTTATTGCGATCGCTTGTTGAAGCCGGAATTCCGTTAACCGAGTTTCACTGTACCCAAGAAGACTTAGAAACTATATTCTTAAAGCTAGGACACCAACAAGTCTCTTAGAAGATTGTGAATTATGTGTAGGGGCGGGTTTTACTATTATCGTTTTTGACATCACCCAGATAGAACTAAACCCGCCCCGACCAAGGTTTGAATTGAATATTTTTTCACGAATGACCAATGACAAATTTAGGAGACTATTCTCATGCTAAATAAAGGAATAGACAAACTCGGTGACTGGAACCCGCAACTCTTGCGGGAATTGAAGGGAAGACTGAAGGGACGGAATATCGCGATCGCACTGATTATATCCTTAGTGGGTCAATTCCTACTGTTCTTTTCTTGGTCAGGCGATCGTCCTCATGTTCCTCATGTTCCTTCTCATGCTGATATTCATTACCCCGATATTCATTACCCCGTTGATGAATTGGATATGCAGCTTTTGTGGCAAGACTACTATCGCGACATCTTCATCTCTCTCAGTCTTTTTGTTCTCTTTGCCCTCTTGGTTATCGGGAGTTATATGCTAATTGCTAACCTGGGTCATGAAGAACGACGCGGTACACTGAATTTTATCCGACTCAGCCCTCAGTCAACGTCACAGTTTTGGCTGGGTAAACTCTTGGGGGTTCCCATTCTCCTCTATCTAGCAATTGCCATTACTCTACCCTTCCATTTATGGTCGGGTTTATCTGGCAAAATTCCCTTAGCAGAAATTATCAGTTTCTGGGTAATTCTCATCGCCAGTAGTGGCTTTTTATTCAGTGCAGCGCTGTTATTTGGTTTGTTCGGTTCCTGGTTTAGTGGGTTCCAATCTTGGTTAGGCAGTGGCGCAGTTTTTACATTTTTGGTGATGGCGAATGTTAAACCCATTAACAACAGTTCCTTCGATTGGTTAAGTCTGTTTTCTCCATCCGTATTGTTTCCTTATCTTGTCGATGAAACCAATTCACACTATACAGGTTTCCCCTTTCACTTGGGAAAAATTCAAGCGTGGCAATTTTTTAACCTACCCCTGGGAATGATGGGATTCAGTATTGTTGTCTTGACACTGCTTAACTATGGTTTATGGACATACTGGATTGGACAAGCCTTTAACCGACAGTTTCGGAATCCGGGTACAACGCTACTGAGTAAACGCCAAAGTTATTTATTCACGGCTTGCTGGATAACATTTACTCTAGGTTTTGCCCTGCAAGAGCCAACTTCAGGATATTCTTATCCGTTTCCTGATAACTTCTACATTGTACTGGGATTCAATCTGGTACTGGTTTTGGGTTTAATAGCTGTCCTATCTCCTCAGCGTCAAGCGTTACAAGATTGGGCGCGTTATCGACATCAAAATCGTTCCACTGTTAATTCCTCATTGATAGCCGATTTACTCTGGGGTGAAAAGAGTCCAGCGTTCTTCGCGATTGCCATGAATTGTATGATTGTGGCACTCCCGTTACTCGGTTGGATTTGGCTAGCGTCAGTGGACATTGACATGAAACAGCAAGTCTTTGCCAGTCTAATTCTCAGCCTGAGTATGATGTTAATCTATAGCGCGATCGCACAGTTGATGCTGTTGATGAAAACGCCTAAGCGGGGAATCTGGGCAACTGGAATAGTCGTCGCAGTGATTGTTTTACCACCAACTCTATTGAGTGTATTATCGATTGTTCCCGGACAAAATTGGGGCGGGTTATGGCTATTTACAGCGTTTCCCTGGGATTATGTGATGCGCCATGCATCCGTTGGACTGGTGTTGCAAACCTTTCTGATTCAAGTGATTATCTTGGGTGGGTTAAATTGGCAGTTAAGGCGACAGTTACGCCTAGCTGGAGAATCTGCCACGAAAGCACTTTTGGCAGGGCGTTCACCTTTGTTTAATTGACCGACTGAATTGGGCGCACGCCATGCGCCCCTACAGTTTCTGGATGGAATTGTAATTCATAAAATAAGGTGTGCAAAATCATTACTTTCCCGACTTCCCTCACCCCCAGCCCCTCTCCCAAGCTTGGTAGAGAGGCTGGGGGTGAGGGCTGTAAGTTGAGGAATTTCCCTCATCCTATATTGCTTCTATCGCCGCTTCCAGTGCGATCGCGATATGAGTCCAATGGCTTCCCCCTTGACAAAATACGATATAAGGGTCTCTCAAGGGTCCATCAGCAGAAAACTCTGAGGTACTCCCATCAATAAATGTTCCTCCCGCCATGACTAACTGACTCTCATATCCCGGCATTTGGGCAGGTACAGGATCGAGATAGGAACCAATGGGAGAATATTGCTGAATCGCCCGACAAAAAGCGATTAATTTTTCCGGTGAACCTAACTGAATTGCCTGAATGATATCCCGACGAGGTGCCATGGGTTGAGGATTGACGGGATAGCCTAATTGATCAAAGACATAAGCGGTTAAATGCGTTCCCTTGATCGCCTCGCCCACCATTTGCGGCGCGAGAAAAAGTCCTTGAAATAATAACCGATTCTGTTCAAATGTTGCCCCACCCGAACTACCAATTCCGGGGGCAGTTAATCGACAGGTTGCGGCTTCGACTAACTCGGCTTTTCCGGCAATATATCCCCCAGCAGTGACAATTGTGCCACCAGGATTTTTAATCAACGATCCCGCCACTAAATCCGCACCAACGGCTGGGGGTTCTTGGTTTTCAATAAACTCGCCGTAACAGTTATCGACAAAACAAATCGTATCTGGATTTTGCTGTTTAACGCATTGGACAATTTTTTCGATATCCGCGATGGAGAGACTGGGACGCCAGGAATAACCACATGATCGCTGAATTAAGACCAGGCGTGTACGTTGTCCAATTGCTGTTTTTAACGCCTGCCAATCAATGGTTCCATCAGCCGTTAATTCTAACTGACGATAATGAATGCCAAACTCTTGTAATGAACCCTGACCTTGACCCCGAACCCCAATCACTTCTTCCAAGGTATCGTAAGGCGCACCCACCAAGGATAGCATCTCGTCACCAGGACGCAACACCCCAAACAAGCAACAGGCGATCGCATGAGTTCCAGAAACCAATTGAACTCGCACGGCTGCTGCTTCAGCACCCATGACTTCTGCAAATACTTGGTCTAAGGTTTGCCGACCTAAATCGTCATGACCATAACCACTTACCCCAGCAAAGTGATGCACCCCAACGCGATAATTACGAAAAGCAGTCAGGACTTTTTTCAGATTTTGCTTGACGTTTATGTCAATCTCTTCAAAAATTGGACGGAGTGCTTTAACAGCATCTTGAAGCTGTTCTGAACTGTTGATTACCATAGAATTGTTTTTTTAGATTGAATCCATAAAATGCAACATATTTTTGTCCAACTTGTTATCGTAACCAGTTTAGCCTTAAGTCTCCTCCTGACTAGCATCACTCCGGCTGAAGCAATGACGGTTAATTTTACTTGGCAAGGCAATCAGGGCTATTCGGCAACAGGAACATTCAATTATGATGAAAAAACGGCTCCTGCTATACTATCAGAAAAAGGAGTGGGTACAACTCAAGCCTTAGAAAGCTTGACCGTTTCTTTTGCTGATCCATCGAATCATCCGATTAAAACATATAATACTATTAACGATGGTGTATCAACGGGCAAGTATTTTCAGTTTAACTTTAATACGATGACTCAAGACATTATCGGTTTAATTGATATTGGCGGTGAGTTACCCGGAGATATTTATTTAAAAGGAACGGTTGATACAGACTTATCCTTGATTCAAGTTTTTGATTCAGGAGCGGAGAAAATAGTCGATAGTAATTCAGGGACAATTGTTATCCAAAGTAATTAGGGGCTACTGAATAAGTCTTGTGGTGGGGAGAGGCAACATCTCGACTTCGCTCGGTGTGTCATAGGCAATAGTTGCAACTCTCTGTTGAGGTGAAATTGGGCGCTTAGGTCAGCTTGCAATCCCAGGATGCAAAAGGGTGGTAGAGATACCGTAGTAGCTTGGCAAGCTTAAAACAGTGGTCAAGTATTTTCTCAAACCCTTATGAGAGTAGCGATCCAGAAAAATTTTACCCACAACTTTAAGCTTGCCAGCCTAGTAGGGTGGGCATTGCCCACCAGCCTTAAGTCAGGTATTAGTGAGCAAGATGCTCAATGTAGCGAGCAAGATGCTCAATGTAGCGAGCAAGATGCTCACACTACGACAAGGATTTCACCATTATTGACATTAAGGTTTAAATGCCGAACAGCTTATGACAAATGACCAATGGCGATCCCCACTATTAACTTTAATTTCTCCCACCTAATAGAACCAATTCTTCAATCGCATCTGCCTCAGTTGGTAAAGCGGCGGTGAGGACTTCGCTACCTGAAGGAGTGACTAAAACATCATTCTCAATCCGAATCCCACGCACATCAGCAAACTCAGCTAAACGATTCCAATTAACCACATCTTGATACTTGGCGCGTCGTTCTGGATCATTTAAAATAGCTGGAACTTGATAGAATCCAGGTTCAATCGTCACTAGCATTCCCGATTGCAAGGGTCGATCCAATCGCAGAAATCCTAAACCAAAGCGATCGCTCCTGACTCGACCTTCTGCATATCCCGCTAAATCCCCTAAATCTTCCATATCATGCACATCTAAGCCGAGCAAATGCCCAACGCCATGGGGAAAGAATAAAGCATGAGCATCTCGTTCCACTAAATCCGATACCTGTCCCCGCAGAATTCCCAAATCCACTAATCCTTGAGTCAGGGTGGCGGCGGCTAACAGATGAATGTCGCGATATTCTACACCGGGATGAATTTTCTCAATACAAGCGTTATGGGCGGCTAAAACAGTATCGTAAATATCGCGCTGCGTCGAAGAAAAGCTTCCAGTTACAGGGAAAGTACGAGTCACATCGGCTGCCCATCCTCTCTCCGTTTCCGCCCCCACATCCGCCAACAGTAAATTTCCAGATTGTAAGGGATGGTGATACTGGTCATTGTGCAACACTTCGCCGTGAACCGTAACAATACTGCCATAAGCACAACTCATGTTGTGGGCAAGAATCACCCCTTCCATCGCCCCCCGGATTGTGGCTTCGTAGAGGCATTCTGTTGCCACATCTCTACCCCCGATTGCCTGCATTCCCGCTTTATGGGCAGCTACCGTCACGGCGGCGGCTTTACGTAACTCGGATAATGCCTCCGCGTCGTGGCACAGTCGCAAGGATACAATCGCTTTAGCTAAGTCTCGGTCAATTCCTTCAGGGGAGTTAGCCCGGTTGACGCATCGATTTAATAGTTGTTCTTGCTGCTGATACGTCGCCCTATCTTGCACCGCCAGAGTTGCAGCATTGGCTGTGCGCGAGGCTAAGTCTGAGAACGGAAATGCCGCATCAGCACCAATTTTTTGGGCAATTTCCTCTCGTTTGGGCATTTCCCCATGCCAAAGGGTACTGGCTGGCGAGGGTTCATCCAGAAATAGTTCCAACCTGCCATTGTTGAGATAAATAGCAGCACCTTCCAACGGTAAACCTGCAAAGTAGAGAAAATGACTACTGGCGCGAAATGGAAACGGATTTGCCGGAAAGTTGCGCGGACAAGATTGTCCCGCCCAGAGAATGACGGGAAAATCAATAAGCTGGGCGAGACGAACTCGGCGATCGCGCAGGGTTGTGGCTAGGCTATTGTGGTTTTGCTGACTCTCCATAGTTTGGAGGGTAGCACAAGTTTTGAGGATCATTCAGGATCATCATCAGCGGTAGTGTCTATCCCTTCCGCTTCATACCGTTTTTCTGCCTCTGTTTTTTCTTCGGCGGCTTCTTGATCAGCACCTGTGATTGAATCTTTATCAGTTGCCTTATTTTCTTCTTGTGGTGTGGATTTACTGATGGGTTTTACCAGTCCGCAGGAGGTCATCGTTAAACTGCCCATCATCAGCAGTAAGCTCAATGAGGCGAGAGACATCCAAAGGGGTTTTCTCGTGTTTGGTTTTCCTGAAAACATGAGTCAGCCTTTAATTTAGTCATCCATTTAGTTGTAAGGGACGCCAAAAGGACTCAAAAAGTTTCATTGATATATTGTGTTGCAGCTAAGTTATTTTTATTTTAAAGTCGAAAAATATCCTTGAGTCAAGGCGTGATTTATTAGATACATTTTGCCCCATTCAAGACTTATGCATTTGTCGTTTTCTCCTCATCTCCTAACTCCTCTCCCAAGAAGAGGGAGAGGGGCTGGGGGTGAGGGCTGTAGCGTAAGTTGACACCAATGGATAGTATCGTGTCCCTACGAATGGTGACTTAGATACCCATTTGTGGAAGTCCTGCTATTTTGAAACTGAGAGGGCTGATCCCTCAGTTAATTACCAAAAGTATCTTTGAAAATTGACCTTAACCTCGTGTCATTTTGATATGATCCATAATCTGTTGTTTTTTAGAATCTGAAGTCATCGAAAAGCCTCGCTGAGGAATGGTGATCGAGCGCTTGATGTGTTCCATGATCCGCTGTTTCCGTTGGTCTGAGTTAGCCATGTTGAGTCCATTGAATGTTACTGTATGTTAACTTATTTTAATATATTCGTTAAGTAATGTGAACAGTTCCCAAAAATTAATGGATGATAACTCCGATTGGATTTACAGCTACCCAACCCTAGAGACGGGGAGATTACTCAGACGCTACAAGCGGTTTTTTGCCGATATTCAGCTTACGTCAGGGGAAACCATTGTCGCCCACTGTCCGAATACGGGTCCAATGACAGGCGTTTCCACCCCTGGAAGTTTAGTTCAGGTATCCCGTAGTGATAACCCCAAGCGCAAATTAGCCTACACCTGGGAGATGATCCAAGTCAATGACACCCAACCGACTTGGGTGGGGATTAATACAGCACTACCCAATCGGGTGATGAAGATCATCCTGGAACAAAGGCTGATTCCGGAATTAGCCAATCGCTACAGCCAAATTCGCCCCGAAGTGGTTTATGGCGCAAACCGGAAAAGTCGGGTCGATTTTGTACTGACGGGGGAGAATGACGCACCTCCCATTTATTTGGAAGTGAAAAATACGACTTGGGCGCAGGGAACCTTAGCCTTATTTCCCGATACTGTCACCACACGGGGACAAAAGCACCTGCAAGAACTCCAGCAGCTATTACCCCAAGCCAAGGCGATCATGCTTTATTTTATCAATCGAGGGGACTGCGATCGCTTTAGTCCGGGTGATAGTACTGATCCTGTTTACGGAAAACTCTTGCGAGAAGCGGTTCTCCATGGGCTTGAGGTGTTACCCTGTCGTTTTGAGATTACTCCCCAAGGTATTCGCTATTTAGGGTTAGCTGAGTTTCTTGTTGATTATGACACCGCATCCATCAGATGAGGGCTTTTTCGAGATACCTTAATTCTCACGCTGCCTACGATATGCAGCGACTCGCCCCTACAACCGCGATAATCCTGATAATCCCGATAAATGAGAATTAGCAATATTTTTGGCTTTCTAGATTTCTGGATCGGTATTGTTTACAATACTGCTCTTATTACCTGCCCTTTGTATTGTCTTGTAACCAAGCCGATAATTCCTCTAAATCGTTAAAATCTAAAATAGCATCACTTAGACCTTCTAATTCTTCAACAGACAAGTTTTGAAGCTGATTAATGATTGCGGGCGGAATTGACCCAAACTGACGCTCCAGCAAACGTAATGTCCATCGGATTGCTTCTTCTACTCGTCCTTCTACTCGTCCTTCTACTCGTCCCTCCTGCTTTGCCTTAACAATAAATCCCCGTTGATCTTCAAGGAATACCTCTCGCTTACGTAATTTTTCTAATTCCTCTACACTTAAATTCGCTTGGTTAGCAATATTCATGGCTTTCTCGAGTTCGGGAACCTGTCTAAACGTGGGTGGAATGACTTCCAAGCTGGGAGCGTCTTTAATAAAGTAAATCCATTTATCGGTTAAAGTGTCTAACTCCTCAATCGTTTTCGTGAACTTGGGTAATTCCACAAAAATTAGTTCGATTTCCGGATCGGTATAGTCAAATAATTCCTGTTTTTCCTTTAAGCCAAAACGAGTCAGGAACCGCTGAGTCTGGTTAAACATCTGGAAATCCGTTATCGTTAAGGCGATCGCGGGTTTAAGATGGGAGTATCCTTCCCCATATTTTAATTGATTAGCATAGGTTTTTGTCAGGTTATAAATGACGCGCTTTTCAAAGGACGCCACATTGAGTACCTGCATTTCGATTAACACCGTTGAGCCGTTATCCAATACAGCTCTGACATCCAGATAGCTGTCTTTTAAATCGACAACATCCCCAGGATTGTAGGGATCAATAATTTCTAAATCTTGAATCACTGGATTGGCATTATAGATTAAAGCGTTTAAAAAGCTAATCAAGATATCTTTGCTATCCTTCGCGCCAAATATTTTCTTGAAGGCAAAGTCTGTTTTGGGGCTAATGAATATCATGGTTATAATTTATCAATGATTGAAACTTTGAAAAAAACCTTTTTTGACATAATTTGCATTTGTTTAAGACATAGCCGATTACGTTGCTGGAGCAGACGGTTTCAAACACCGACAGGTATTCTCGAAACGAGTCTATATATTGATCATAGTTGAGACGAGCCTTCTCCCTAACGTTGACAGGGATATCGCTGGGTTGGCAAAATTAAACGGAATGATGTTACGTTGTGTAAAGCCCCTCAAACCATGGCACTGAAATAAGCCTTTGGGAATCGCTGAAACTCTGGATATCACAGCATTGACTCATCCGTGGCATTGCCGCGATTAAAAAATTGTGCCACAACCTAAATAAGTAATTGTCAGTTTCTGCGCCACCCATGACCCATGCAAGTATCGTCAGAGCTATTCCCGAACCCGGACAACTGGCAGATGTTAGAGGACGCCGCTTTGTGGTGACTGATGTCCGCCAGACTGCCTTATCCCCCAACTCCATCCTGGGGAAAATTGAGAATCCTCAACATCTGGTCATGCTCTCTTCTGTGGAAGATGATGCCTTGGGTGAACAACTGCAAGTCATTTGGGAATTGGAACCGGGCGCTTACGTTCATGAAAAAATGGAGTTGCCCTATCCCGCCGGGTTTGACCAACCCGCACGTCTGGATGCTTTCTTAGATGCTGTGCGATGGGGGGCGGCTTCGAGTGCAGATGTCCGTAATGTGCAATCGCCTTTTCGTAGTGGTATAGATATTGAAGATTATCAACTCGACCCGGTGGTGCGAGCCATTCAGATGCCTCGGGTGAACTTATTAATTGCCGATGATGTGGGGTTGGGAAAAACGATTGAAGCGGGATTAGTCGCCCAAGAGTTGATGCTGCGCCAGCGGGTGCGGCGGATTTTGATTGTCTGTCCCTCGGCGTTGCAAATTCAATGGCAAGAACAGATGCGAGATAAGTTTGGTCTGGACTTCCGCATTGTCGATAGTAGCTTGATGAAACAGTTGCGTCGTCATCGAGGGATTCACGTCAATCCTTGGACGCATTTTCCCCGATTAATTACCTCAATTGATTTTATCAAACGCGATCGCCCTTTACGATTAATCCGAGAAGTCCTGCCTACAGAGGGAGAGTCCATCTATCCCCGGCGCTTTGACCTGCTGATTGTGGATGAATCGCATAATGTCGCGCCTTCGGGTAGTGGGAAGTATGCCATTGACTCACTGCGGACGGCGGCGATTCGCTTACTCGAACCCCATTTTGAACACAAGTTATTTCTCACCGCTACCCCTCACAACGGCTATCCCGAAAGCTTTACCGCCCTGCTGGAACTGGTGGACAATCAGCGGTTCGCCCGGGGCGTTAAACCCGATCGCAACCAACTACAAACGATTATGGTGCGTCGCCTGAAGCGAGAACTGCCGCCTCGTTGGGATGGGACGCCGCGTTTCCCGGAACGGGAGTTAGAGGCAATTGCGGTTGACTATACTGATGCCGAACGACGGGCGCATCGACAACTCCAGGAGTACACCACACTCCGCCGCCAAGGTTCAACAGATAACACCGAAAAATATGCCACCGAGTTTGTCCTCAAGCTACTCAAAAAACGCCTGTTTTCATCATCGGCTGCCTTTGCCCTAACCCTAACTCAACACCTTAGTTCCCTCAAATCTGCCCGTCGTCGAGGTTCTGGGGTGTCGAAAGCCACCATGGGACTATTGCGGCGACAGGTGGAACAAATTGAGGAAGAGTTTGCCGATGATACCGTATATGAAGAGTCTACCGGAGATGCGATCGCGTCCACCTCTCGCCTATTTCGGGAACTCTCCCCCCAAGAACAATCCTTACTCCAAGACCTACAAACCTGGGCAGAGACAGCCTCTCGGCGACCGGATGCCAAAGCCAGGGAACTGCTGCACTGGATTGATACCCATCTGCGACCCAATGGCGAATGGTCACAGGAACGGGTGATTATTTTCACCGAATATCGGGCAACCCAAAAGTGGCTGTATGAAATCCTAGCAACCCAAGGACTTGCCCAGGATGAACGGCTGATGCTGCTGTATGGTGGCATTGATGCCCAGGAACGGGAACGGGTAAAAGCGGCATTTCAGGCACATCCGGATGTGGCTAATGTGCGGATTTTACTCGCCACGGATGCGGCGTCTGAAGGGTTGGACTTCCAAAATTACTGTTCCCGGCTGATTCACTACGAGATTCCCTGGAACCCGAACCGGATGGAACAGCGGAATGGGCGAATTGACCGTCATGGGCAAAAAGCAGATCAGGTTCATGTTTATCACTTTGTTGGCAAAGATTACCAGCAGAATGCGGTGTCTCATGTTCGTCCCGGCGAACTGGATGGGGATTTAGAGTTTCTGATGCGGGCGGCTTTAAAGGTGAATACTATCCGGGAAGATTTGGGCAAAGTGGGTTTGGTGATTGCCCAACAGGTTGAAGAAGCGATGCTGGGGTATCGCGCCGCATTGGATACCAGCCATGCGGAACAGGAATCGGAACCTGTGCGGCGGATGCTGAAGTTTGAACGGAAAGTACGCGACCAAATTGAGAGACTGCGGGAACAACTGGACGAAACCCGCCGCAATCTGCGCCTGACGCCGGATAATATTGAATCGGTGGTTCGGGTGGGGCTGGAGTTGGCAGAACAGCCGCCCCTGATTCCGGTGGAGATTCCTGATTTGAGGGGGAACGCCTATCAATTGCCGCCTCTTAAGCACAGTTGGGCGGTTTGTAGCGAAGGATTGGCACATCCCCACACCCATGAGATTCGCCCGATTGTCTTTGACCCGGATGTCGCCGGGGGTCGAGATGATGTGGTGCTGGTGCATCTGAATCACCGATTGGTACAGATGTGCTTGCGACTGTTGCGGGCGCAAGTGTGGTCGCGGGAGGGTCAGAACTCTTTACATCGAGTGACGGCGCAGTTAGTGCCGTCTTCGGCGCTGGAGTTTCCGGCGGTGATTGCTTATGGGCGTTTGCTGATTTTGGGCGGTGACCAGCAACGGCTGCACGAAGAGGTGATTACGGCGGGAGGGATACTCAAAGAGGGGCGGTTTAGTCGCCTGAATGTCGGTCAAATTCAGTTGGCGCTGGAGTCGGTTTTACCCGATGCTGTCCCGGAGGAGATCAAGGGACGGTTAGTTGAGCTTTGGCATAATTATGCCGATTCTTTGTTGCGATCGCTAGAGGTGCGGATGGAACAGCGCACGGCGGGTTTACAGAAAGCCCTGGAAGACCGTTGTCAGAAGGAAGTGAATGATATTACGGCTATTTTAACGGAACTACGCCAGAGTATTTTACAGGAGTTGCAGGAACCGGAGGCGGTGCAGTTGGAATTGTTCAGTAGCGCTGAGAGGGAACAGTTTGAGCGAAATGTCAATAGTTTACAAGCCAGAGTTGAGGAAATTCCCGATGAAATTGAACGGGAAACCGCGACGATTCGCGCCCGGTTTCGGAATCCTACACCGCGATTATTTCCTTTGGCAATTACCTATCTGATTCCGAAGAAACTGGCGTATTAGTTATCTTGTCTCCAGAGTCTTCCCAGAACATGTTAAGAAGGAGATGAACCTGCCTTTGATTCCGGCACGACTCTACAATTGCTATGTCTACTGCACGTCACCACGCCGAATGGTTATCTTTAGTTGAAGCATCAGGTCTGTTTTTGAGTATGCCTGTTCTGTTAGAGGCATTTCCTCAAGGATTGGACGCCCATGACCCGGAACTGTTGCGGAGTCTGCGTCTGGCTTTTGAAGAATGGGAGGATAATCAGCAGGGGTTAAGACCTGACCCGGCGATTCATCGCGCTTGGGTGGAGTTTGTTTTGCAGGAGGTGTTGGAATTCCCGGATGAGGTGCTGTTGTCGGGACAGCAGATTCCCACCGGATTGAGTGTGGATGTGGCGGAACATCAGGATAGGCTGCGTCCGGATTGGGTGGTTTACTCTCACCCTGACCCTCACCCCAGCCCTCTCCCTCAGGGAGAGGGCTGGGGTGAGGGTCGCCTGTTGATTCAGGTTGTTCCTGCTGGTCAGGATTTGGATAAACCTTTGGCGGGAAAACGCTGGAAGGCGAGTCCGGCGACGCGGATGATGGAACTGTTGCACAGTTGCAATGTGCGCTTGGGATTGGTTACGAATGGCGATAGGTGGATGCTGGTGAATGCGCCCAGAGGGGAAACGACGGGCTTTATCTCTTGGTACGCTAATCTCTGGTTGGAAGAACATATTACTCTGAGGGCGTTTCGCAGTTTGCTGGGGGTGCGGCGGTTCTTTGTGGAAGAGCCGAATTTAGAAGCACTTTTGGGGCAAAGTGTCAATAGTCAACAGGAGGTTACTGACCAGTTAGGGTATCAGGTTCGCAAGGCGGTGGAGGTGTTGGTGCAAGCGCTGGATCGGATTGATGGCGATCGCAATGGTACTCTCCTTGCAGGAATCTCGGAATCCCAATTGTATGAAGCGGCGCTGACGGTGATGATGCGTTTGGTGTTTCTCTTCTCCGCTGAGGAGAAGGGATTGCTGTTACTGGGGGATGAACTCTACGACCAATGTTATGCGGTGTCTACCCTGCGATCGCAGTTACGGGAAGTGGCAGATCAGCAGGGGGAGGAGATATTGCAGTATCGCCATGATGGTTGGTGTCGGCTGCTAGCAACATTTCGGGCGGTGTATGCGGGAATTCGCCACGATGCGCTGCAATTGCCTGCTTATGGGGGCGATTTATTTGATCCTGACCGATTTCCGTTTCTGGAAGGACGCCCTCTGGGTAAAAGTTGGCAGACTACCCCATCAAACCCGATTCCGATTAATAATCGCACGGTTCTGCACTTATTGGAAGCGCTGCAACTTTTGCAGGTGAAGGTGCCAGGGGGCGGGATAGAACCGCGTCGGCTGTCGTTTCGGGCGTTGGATATTGAACAGATTGGTCATGTTTATGAGGGGTTGCTTGACCATACGGCGGTGCGGGCGATGTCTACGGTGTTGGGATTAATCGGGACGAAGGATAAGGAACCAGAAGTGGCGCTGGTGGATTTGGAGAAGGCGTGGGAACAGGGTGAGGAGGAGGTGGTTGGGTTTCTGAAGAAGGTGACGGGGCGATCGGTTTCGGCGTTGCGGAAGGCTTTGCGCCCTCACCCCTTAGTCCCCTCTCCCTCAGGGCGAGGGGAAAGTTCTGTGGGGGGGCTTAGTTCTCTGGTTCGCCCTCACCCCTTAGTCCCCTCTCCCTCAGGGCGAGGGGGAGGTTCTGTGGGGGGGCTTAGTTCTATGGAAAGTCAACGGTTGCTGATTGCTTGTAATAATGATACCGTCCTGTTTAATCGGGTTTTACCCTTTGCTAAACTGATTCGCTTCGATACGTTTGATTATCCGATTGTGATTCCAGAGGGTAGTGTCTATGTGACTCAAGGTTCGGATCGTCGGGAAACGGGGACACATTATACGCCGCGCAGTTTGACTGAGGAGATTGTTCGCTATACTCTTGAACCTTTGGTTTATCGAGGAGTGGTTGAAGGAAAACCCAAGGAACAGTGGCGACTGAAGTCGGCGGCGGAGTTGCTACAGCTAAAAGTCTGTGACATGGCGATGGGTTCGGGGGCGTTTTTGGTTCAGGCTTGTCGCTATTTGGCGGAACGGTTGGTGGAGGCGTGGGAAGGGTTGGAACTTCATTCTCTAACCTCGTCTCGCAGGGGGCGAGGGGCGAAAAAATATGTGGTGGTTACGCCAGAAGGGGAGTTGTCTCAGGCGCATCCACAGGAGTGTTTGATTCCTACTGATGCCGATGAACGGCTGATTGTGGCAAAGCGGATTGTGGCGGAACGCTGTTTGTATGGGGTGGATAAGAATCCTTTGGCGGTGGAAATGGCGAAGTTATCGTTATGGTTGGAGACGCTGCAAAAGAGTAAGCCGTTTACATTTTTAGATCACGCCCTCAAGTGTGGGGATTCTCTGGTGGGGGTGAGTTTGGCACAGTTGCGCTGTTGGAATTTGGATACCAGTAGTAAGATACTCCAGTTGGATGTGGGTAGCGATCGCATTCTCCGAGAAGTGGAAGAGGCGATCGCATTGCGTTTGCAAATTGAAGCCAAACCGGTGACTACGCCGCACGATCAACAGGAGAAGGCGTTTCTGTTGACCCAGGCTAATGCCAGAATAAAGGATTTACGCGATCGCGCTAATCAACTCATTTATAGTTATTTTGTCCAAGGGACGAAATCGGAACAAGAAGCATTGCGCCAGCGCTTATTATGGGTGGCAAAAGGTGAGGCGGATGTGTCGGAACGCGATCGCGCGGTTTTGCCTAGGGAGGAAGAGTTGCGCCCGTTTCACTGGGAGTTGGAGTTTCCAGAGGTGTTTTCCCTCACCCCTGCCCTCTCCCTGACCCTCACCCCTGCCCTCTCCCTCAGGGAGAGGGAGTTGGAGAGGGAGTTGGAGTTGGAGAGGGAGTTGGAGTCAGAGAGGGAGTTGGAGTCAGAGAGGGGTTTCCACGCCCTGATTGGTAATCCGCCGTTTATGGGGGGTAAAAAGATTACGGGCGCACTGAGTACAGAATACCGAGATTTTCTGGTGGAATGGATTGCCAATGGTAAACGCGGCAATGCTGATATTTGTGCTTATTTTTTCTTACGTGGGCAACAGTTACTCCGTCAAGATGGCGGGTTGGGTTTACTAGCAACCAATACAATTGCCCAAGGGGATACCCGCGAGGTTGGATTAGACCAATTGGTGGCGCAGGGTTGCATTATTCCTCGTGCGGTTCCTAGTCGCAAGTGGCCCGGAACGGCGAGTATAGAAGTGGCTCATGTTTGGCTGCGGCAAGGGAATTGGCAGAGTAAGTTTATTTTAGATGAAAAGCCGGTTGAGGGAATTACATCGTTTTTGACGATACCGGGGAAAACTGTAGGAAAGCCTTATCGGTTAGCAGCAAATCAGGATAAATCGTTTATTGGTTCGTATGTGCTGGGTATGGGTTTTGTCTTGACTCCAGAAGAAGCCCAAGCCTTAATTGAAAAAGACCCTCGCAATCAAGATGTTTTATTTCCTTATTTAAATGGTCAGGATTTGAATTCTAACCCTGACCAATCACCGAGTCGCTGGGTAATTAATTTTAAAGATTGGGCTTTTGATGCTGAACATGACAATCCGAAGAAGCCTAAAGGTGCGCCCTATGCGGCTGATTATCCGGATTGTTTGGCAATTGTAGAAGAGAAGGTTAAGCCTGAACGAACTCGAAGAAAAGAAAACGGTCAATTTGCACTTCGGAAACCACTGCCGCAAAAATGGTGGATTTATGCAGATAAACGACCAGCACTCTATGATGCGATCGCGGAGTGCGATCGGGTGTTGGTTGCTGCCAGAGTAAGCAAGTTGCTTATTTTGTCGCTAGTTCCTAAAAATACTGTTTTTAGTGAACAGTTAGTTGTATTTCCTTTGGATACATACAACTACTTTAATTTATTACAGTCTTCTATTCATAATATATGGGCTTGGGAATTTTGTTCAACCATGAGAGATGCTGGAATTCGCTATTCCCCCACAGATGGCTTTGAAACCTTCCCCTTTCCCACATCAACCCCAAACCTAGAAGAAATAGGCGAAAAATACTACACTCACCGCCAAACCATCATGCAAACACGCCAAGAAGGACTCACCAAAACCTACAACCGTTTCCACAATCCCGACGAAACCGACAGCGATATCGAACACCTGCGCCAACTCCACATCGAAATGGATTATGCCGTCGCCGCCGCCTATGGTTGGACAGACTTACTCCCCTCTCAAAGGGCGGGAGGATTAGAACACGATTTCCACGAAACTAAACAAGGATTACGCTTCACTATCAGCGAAACTGTACGGCGAGAAGTCCTCGACAGACTCCTACAATTGAACCACGAACGTTACGCCGAAGAAGTCGCCGCAGGATTGCACGATAAGAAGAAAAAGGGAAAATCTCGGAAGAAGAAAGGGAAAAAGAAAGCATCGCCGGGACAGACAAGTTTGTTTTAGTAATGAATAGGAGTTTATTCTATGAGAAGAGTACCCATATAGTAGTCGGAAATAGTATTTTCTGCATCGGTGCTTTGCCTGCAATGTGTTTAAGGAGATAAGTATGTCAGATTTTTTCTCCGATAAGATTAACCCTCACCCCAGCCCTCTCCCACAGGGAGAGGGAGTGAAAGAGGGAGTCGGAGAGGAAGTGAAAGAGGAAGTGAAAAAGGGAGACCACCTCGCCGGAATTAACCGACATATCCCAGACATCTTACTCCAACGGGCTAGAGAACTCCGCAAAAAACAAACCCCCGCCGAAAAACTCCTCTGGCAATGTTTGCGAAATCGACAATTACTCAACGCCAAATTCCGTAGACAACACAACATTGGTCGCTATATCGCTGACTTTTACTGTCATGAAGCCCGATTGGTTGTTGAATTAGACGGTAGCATTCATGAGATCCGAAAAGCCGAAGATGCTATTCGTAATGAATGGATGCAAAAAAATGGCTTTACCGTACTGCGATTTTCTAATCAGGAGGTGTTTCATCATCCCGAAAACGTTCTGTACCAGATTGTGGATGTCCTCACTCGTTCCCTCTACTAAATTTCCAACATTTTACCCATGACATCTTGTCCTTCTCGTCAGTTATCATTTCCGTCTTCCTTCTCTTTTGCCCTCTATCTTGTCTCCATTAATACTGTAACTATTCAACCAGACATGACATGACTACCCCTTGGCTAACAACAATGAAACCCACATTCCAGACGGAATGGCTTGCCCTATCTGCAAAAGAAAGCCGCCAAATTCTGGAAAAAATTAACCTCCTCTCTCAAGACCCTACCCCCGATGCTAAAGTCAAAAAACAACTCAAATACTTAGGCGGAAAACTCCATCGCCTCCGTTCCGGAAATTACCGCATCTTCTACACCTTTGACCATCCTTACGTTAGCTTACTCGCCCTCCGCCGCCGCGATGATGACACCTACGACGAAGAAATCGATGCCGAATTCCTCGGTGGACTTGACCCTAAGTTCATAGATATCACTAAACCTAATCAACCCGACTGGGAAAGACTGTTTACCTTCCCTGACCCGGCACAAACAAAACTCCCAGAACCCATTACCCACGAACTCCTAGAAAACCTTCGCATCCCTGAACCCTGCCATCCGCGATTAATCCAAGTTAAAACCCGCGAGGAGTTATTTGATTGTCCAGGAATTGCCGATGATATTATTCTCAAACTCGACGACTATTTATTTGAACGTCCCCTGGTGGACATCCTACAACAACCCGATTTCCTCACCGGTGATGTCGATAACCTCCTCCGATTTAAACAAGGCGATATTTTCGGCTTTCTCCTCAAACTCAATCCCGAACAAGAAAAATACCTCACCTGGGCAATAAATGCCAGTGGTCCAACTCTGCTTAAAGGAGGTCCGGGAACCGGGAAAAGTACTGTCGCCCTGTATCGAGTGCGGGCAATTCTGGAAACCTTGAAAGCCTCTCCCCAGCCTGCCTTATCAAGGGAGGAGTCGAGTAGTACCCCAAAACTCTTATTTACCACCTATACCAACGCTTTAGTCGCCTTCTCAAAGGCATTGCTGGCAAATTTACTAGGGGATGATATCCAGTATGTAGAGGTAAAAACAGCCGATGCGATCGCCTATTCTATCATCTGCCAAGCCACGGGCAAACCCAACCTCGCCCAAGCAAAAGACTTACGGCGACTGATTAAACAAGCCCTACCGAAAGCGATTGACTCATTACCCGGTAATCTGCTGCAACGTCAAGCCCAAGCCCAAATCCTGGAACGCTTGAACATCGACTATTTAATCGCAGAAATTAACACCGTTATCGAAGCCAGAGAAATTACAGCCCTCGAAGACTATTTAACCACCCCCCGCACTGGACGAGAAATAGCCCTGAATAAAACCCAGCGCCAAGCCATCTGGCATCTGCGCCATCACCTCTATCAACTTCTCTGTGAACAAAGCTTAGAAACCTGGCAACAACTCCGCAGCCGCGCCCTGAAAATCCTCCGGGAGATGGACAACCCACCCCTCTATGATGCGGTGATTATCGACGAAGCCCAAGACTTGGAACCCAACGCCCTGCGCCTGCTTTGGCAACTGTGCCGTCACCCCAACCGCCTGTTCGTCACCGCTGATGCCAACCAATCCATCTACGGTAGCAGCTTCCGTTGGCGGGATATACACCAAGACCTAAAATTTAAAGGGCGCACAGGCATCCTCTACGTCAACCACCGCACCACCAAAGAAATCAACGAAGCCGCGCACTCTTACCTAGTCGGTGGCAGTTTGGATGATATAGTACAGCGTGACTATATCCACACCGGACCCCCTCCGGCTGTCCGTTCAGTGACCACATCAGCCGATGAAGCCGCCCTCCTCACCCGGTTCTGCAAATCCGCCGCCCGTGAATTCCGCTTAGGAATTGGCGCTTGTGCGATTCTCACCCCCACAGAAAAGGCAGGGAAAACCCTAGCCGAACAGCTTAAGTATCAGGGATTAGAGGCTACGTTTATGGCTAGTCGTGAGCTAGACTTAAAAAAACAAGGCGTAAAAATCCTCACCCTAAAAGCGGCAAAAGGATTAGAATTTCCTATAGTGGCAATAGCAGGCTTTCTGAATACTCCCTTCCCGACTATTCCCAGAGGTACGCCAGACGAGGCGAAAGCGGAAATTTACCAGCGAGAACGTCGCACCCTCTTCGTCGCCATGACCCGGGCAATGCGTGCCTTACTCCTAGTGGTTCCCGCCCAAAATCCCGGACGATTGTTGCAACAGTTCGACCCCCAACTGTGGAATCTCGGCAAGACAGCGAAATGAAAGTAATCCCGCTTCCCCCCGTCCTCCCTGGCGACCTAAATTTAAGCCAAATTAATCAACAACTGCGCGATCGCACGGCACAATTAGATTGGAGTGCTGTGGTTTCTGCCCCAGAAAAGCAGTTGACCGTTTTGCTAGCAGGACTCGACCTTTCTGACCATGCCGATGAAGTGGGAATTAATGGTGCGATCGCGGATAATATTATCGCTGAAATTAGCCGTTTCTTCAAAAAGCAAGAAACAAAAACCAAAAAAAGGCATTCCCCGTCTCAGCCAGCGCCCCAAACTACCCCTGAAGTTTGGACTCCAGTCCCCTCTCCAGTCCCCCCTATCCAAGTCCCCCCTATCCTAGGGAAGAGGGGGTTAGGGGGTGAGGGCATCCGCGCCGAATTTGAAACAGCAATTCTCAATGACCTCCTCGGACCCGTCAATGGTGAAACAGAGGAGATTGAAGAAAGTAGTGTTAGCGATCGCTATCTTATCGGTTTACTTGCCCCCTTGCACCGTAACAAAACCCCAGAAGAAAAACCAGAACAACAGGACGAATTAACCGTTGCAGATAAAGGTAACACCGAGGAAGGCACTACCGAAGCCACCATTCCACCCTCGGAAACCATGTTTCCCTCCTCCTTTGGCATGACCTTCTGTGTCAGTGGCGCGGCGGAACAATTGCAAATCACTGCCAAATGGGGAACCTATAAAAAAGAGAAAAGCCAACTCAGCTTTAAGGAAGATGGCACTCCCAAACAAATTTGGAAACGCTATCCCATGCAGGGTGTCCGTATCCAAAACCTCATCGATGGCGGTGAATTTGACTGGACGGTACTACCAGACAAATATGAGGTTTTCGTGCGAGGCAAAACCCGCCGCCAGGATAATGGGGACTGGATTGTCACTCTATTCCTGGTCAACGGACAACATGAACCGAAACCGTATCGAGACTCCGCTTGGTTATTTCAACCCCAACTCACTGTCCGTTCCGCCGATAACCACCATCCTGATATTTTCATCCGCAAACCCCTACCCCGTTCCGGTCAAAACCTCGACCCGATAATTCATGCCGAAAATCAGGCGATGGCGATGCTGTATCGCCGTCAGGTCGAATTTGCTGTGGGACATGGGGTTAGCGTCCATGCTGAAACTGCCCCCAATACCACCGAACGGGCAGTCTGTCTCTCTACCTGTGTCGCCCCTATCTACGAAGTTGCCAAAACCACACCACCCACGGCTGAGGAAATCCCGGAATTAGCGGGTTTAGTTTTGGACATGAAAGACCTGTCGGAAACCAACGGTGAGACCCTAGCCGCTAAACTGACTCCCCTAATTACCGCCTACCAAACCTGGATAGAAACCCAAGAAAAACGCCTATCTGACCCCGCCGCCGGACTAGCTGATTACCGTGATGCTGCCCAACGTGCGATCGCTAATTGCCAATGCACATTAGAACGCATTTGTCAAGGCTTAACCATGTTGCAATCTAATAAATTAGCCACAACCGCCTTCCAGTTTATGAATCGGGCAATGTGGCAGCAGCGGATTCAATCAATTTATGCCGAGAAAAAGCGCCGTGATACTGTAGCAGGTTTAGCCAAAAACACCAGGGAAAAACAGAAAACCTCTCAACAAAACCAGCCCTCCCTAGCAGACATCGACCAACCAAAAAACCGGAGTTGGTATCCCTTCCAGCTTGCCTTTATTCTCCTCAACCTCCCCAGCCTGACCGACTTGCACCACCCGGACCGAAGTCATCCCACCGATGCCATAACCGACCTCCTCTGGTTCCCCACAGGCGGCGGTAAAACAGAAGCCTACCTGGGACTCACCGCCTACACCATTGGACTGAGACGACTCCAAGGACAAATTGGCGGACGTGACGGCGAACATGGCGTCGCTGTCCTGATGCGCTACACCCTGCGCCTATTGACGCTGCAACAATTCCAACGGGCAACTGCCTTAATCTGTGCCTGTGAAGCCATCCGGCGAAACGACGAACAAACATGGGGGACTGAACCCATCCGCATCGGGTTATGGGTGGGACAGAACAGCACACCCAATTACACCTCCCAAAGTGAAGAATTTACCAAACAATCCCGGGGACAATACCAAAACCATAGCGGCGGTTCCCCCCACCAACTCACCAACTGTCCCTGGTGCGGCAGCAAAATTGAACCGGGCAAACATATTCACGTCGAACCCGTCGAAAAAGGCAGAGGTCGCACCTTGATTCGCTGTGGCGACCCCCTCGGTCGCTGTCCCTTCTCCAAAGGGGAAGGCTTACCCGTTTTAGTCGTCGATGAAGAAATCTATCGCCGCTTACCTGCCCTATTAATCGCCACCGTTGATAAATTTGCCCAAATGCCCTGGAAAGGGGAAGTACAAATGCTATTCGGGCAAGTAAACGGGTATTGCCAACGCCACGGCTTTCGTTCCCCCGATGTAGATGATAAAAACCGCCACAACCGCACAGGTAATTTACCCGCCGCCAAAACCCTACCTCATCCCCTGTTGCGTCCCCCTGACCTGATTATCCAAGACGAACTGCACCTGATTAGCGGTCCTTTAGGGACATTAGTCGGACTCTACGAAACAGCCATAGACCAGCTATCCTCTTGGAACGTCGATGGCAAGCGGGTACGTCCCAAAGTCGTCGCCTCCACTGCCACAATTCGCCAAGCCCAAGCCCAAGTTCACAACCTTTTCTTGCGGAAACTGCACGTCTTCCCGCCGCCCGGATTAGATGTCGAGGATAACTTCTTCTCCAAACAGCGCCAACCCAGCCCAAAAACCCCCGGTCGCCGCTACCTGGGCATTTGCGCCCCTGGACGCCGACTGAAAGCAGCGATTATCCGAGTTTACGTGGCTAGTCTTGCTGCCTCTCAAGCCCTGTATGAAAACTATGGAGAACACGCCGACCCTTGGATGACGTTGGTGGGTTACTTCAACTCCCTGCGGGAACTAGGCGGTACTCGCCGTCTGGTGGAAGATGACATCACCTCCCGCCTCGCCAAAATGGATCGGCGGGGACTGGCAAAACGCCTGAACATCACCATCGATGAACTCACCTCGCGCAAAGACTCCACCGACATTCCCGTTATCCTTGATCGCTTAGAAACTCCCTTTAACCCCCAACAGCAAGCCGAAACCAAAGCACGACGCAAAGCCGGACAAAAGGTGGAAAAACTTGACCCCTTAGATGTTATCCTCGCCACCAACATGATTTCCGTCGGGGTAGACGTGAAACGCTTGGGCGTCATGGTTGCCTGCGGTCAACCCAAGAATACGGCTGAATATATCCAGGCGACGTCGCGGGTGGGACGCACCCATCCGGGTTTAGTGATTACCGTTTACAACTGGGCAAGACCGAGGGATTTGTCCCATTACGAACGCTTTGCCCATTACCACGCCACCTTCTACCAAAACGTGGAAGCACTTTCGGTCACTCCCTTTGCCTCGGGTGCGTTGTATCGGGGCTTAACTGCCTTGTTCGTTTCTTTGGTGCGGCAATCGGGTCAAGACTTCAATAAAAATGACTCGGCTGGACGCATCGAACGCGATCATCCTTACATTCAAGCCGCCATTGACGCCATTGTACAGCGAGCCAGCTTAATTGAGGATGTCAAAATCGGGGAATACGTCCGCCAGGAACTGGAAACTCGGTTAGATAAATGGAAGCACAAAGCCGAGAATCTGCTGGGAGGTGGCATCCTCAAGTATCAAGCCGACAAGCGGGATGGCACGACGATTGAGTTACTCGACGCCGCAGGCAGTAAGGAATGGCAGGATTTTACCTGTCTGAACTCCCTGCGAAACGTAGAACCAACAGTGGGTTTAATCCTCACCGACCAACCCCCCGATGAAGATTTCTCTCGTTTACCCCAACCTATGGGTATGGAAATGCCAGAGGAATCATAAGATAACTATTCCCTGTTGCCAATGAATCAGTCCAACTACAGCTATAAAGTCGGCGAACTGCGACCCAGCCAAATTTTATTTTCCTTTGGCATTGGTGCGATCGCAGACTTACCCAATCTCTCAGTTATGATCATGGGACTGGAAGATTGGGACAAAAACCGTGGTATTGAACTAGCAGAAGAACGCCTGCTTGCCGCCGTGCGTGGGGAATTGGGGCAACAGGTAAAACAGCTTAAAGCACCGCCCATCCCCCCAGATGAGCAGAGTTCCACCCTCTCCCTAAGTGAACTATCCCGAATCGGCATTCCCGTCGCCCCTTTCCCAAGCTGGATGGTGTGTCCTAAATGTCGCTTACTTGCCCCCTTACAATCGGAATTTTTTGCCCTGAAACCCAATCCTTACCGACCGGATAAGACGTGCTACGTTCATAAAAATTGCCACAGAACGATCAAGCCGCCCCCGGTAATTCCAGCTCGATTCTTGGTCGCTTGTGAACATGGACATCTCGATGATTTCCCCTGGATGTATTTCGTTCACCGAGGCAATATTGAGTGTAAAGGTTCATTACGCTTAGAGGAATTGGGCGTTTCCGGTTCCGCTACAGATATTGTGGTTAAATGCAATGGTTGCGATACACCACCTCGACGATTATCCGATGCCTTTGGGGAATCGGGCAAAAAAAATATGCCCCGCTGTCGAGGTCGTCATCCCCATCTGCGTAGCTTTGACGACTCCTGTGATCAGCAGATGAAAAGCATTCTTTTGGGAGCCTCAAATAGCTGGTTTGGTATCACCCTTTCTGCCCTTTCTATTCCCACCGCATCGAGTCAGCTAGGGCAGCTCGTGGAGCAGTACTGGACAGCCTTAAGCAAAGCAACCAGTCCAGAAATTCTTAACGGTATCCTCACAGCCATGCAAGCGATGGGGCAACTCCAAGAATTTGCCCAATATCCTCTAGACGAGATTTGGGTACAAATCGAGCAACGCCAAACAGGACAGGAGGATATTATCCGTGCGGGAGATTTGAAAACTCCGGAGTGGGAAATCTTTTCCCAAGCTGACCCCACCAAGAATACAAAGGAGTTTCAACTCGACCCCGTAGCACCGCCCAAAGGTTACGAACACTGGTTTAATCAAGCCGTTCTGGTGAAACGACTGCGGGAAGTACGCGCATTGATTGGGTTTACCCGGATTCAATCCCCCGGTGATTTTGCCGATGCAGAAGAAATTCCCGATGATTACCAAGTTTGTATCAGCCGTCATGCTCCTGAATGGGTGCCAACCACGGAAGTGAAAGGCGAGGGCATTTTTCTGGAATTCCAAGAATCAGTCCTGAAAGCCTGGGAGGAACGTCCCCCTGTCAAAAAGCACGAACAACGTAGCCGGGAAGCCCATAAAAATTGGTGCAATGTCCGCTCCCTAGACCCGGACAAGGTACGATTTCCGGGTATTCGCTATATGCTACTGCACTCCTTTTCCCACGCCCTGATGCGGCAGCTTGCGATCGAATGCGGGTACAATGCGGCTAGTCTGCGGGAACGAATCTATTCCAGACCGCCAGAGGATGAGAATGGTTCTCAGGCAGGACTTTTAATTTACACCGCCGCTCCTGATAGCGAGGGAACCCTAGGCGGGTTAGTCAATTTAGGGCAACCTGCCATCTTGGGACATCATATTGCCCAAGCCCTGGAACAAATGCGTCTTTGTTCGTCTGATCCCCTCTGTGCCGAACATGCACCGCTATCGGGTACAGCATCATTGCACTGGGCGGCTTGTCATGCTTGCTTGTTCAGTCCGGAAACGTCCTGCGAACGGGGTAATAAGTACCTTGATCGGGCGTTGTTGATTCCCACCGTGCAATTGACTGACTTAGCTTTTTTCCAGTGACTCCTAAACTGCTATTTGCCATTCACTCGGTTGCCCAGTCGCTTCCCCTAGTCGCTGTGGAATCCGTAACCCGACTCTTAGCCACGAGTTCTGATACGTCTTGTCATGAAGCACTCAAAGCCACCGTTTTAAACCAGCTTGCCAATGCTAACTTTCGCCGCCTCGTCGCCAATCTACTCGAAACCTGGGAACAAGACGCCAACGATTTGGATAGTCGCGCACTCGCGGCAGCTCTGACGTCTGCCGCCTACGGTGTCGCCACAGCACGAGAAGCGTTATCGGTGGAGTTAGTTTGGACAGGACCCGAATCCCCAGGCATTCCCCTGCGCCGCACTGACCAAGTGCTGTTGCAACTCATTCGGGAAGCCAAACAGGAGTTGACGATTATCAGTTTTGCCGTTTACAAAGTGCCAGAAATTGCCCAGGCGTTAGTGGCAGCCATGAATCGAGGGGTCAGCTTACGAATTCTAGTCGAAACGCCCCAATCCGGTGACGGTAAAATCGCTTTCAGTGTCAGTGCAGCACTGGGAGCCGAAGTTATGCAACGGGCACAGGTGTTGGTGTGGCCCAAACAGCGACGACCTATCGATAAAGAGGGCAAATATGGTTCCCTTCACGTCAAATGTGCGATCGCAGATAGCAAACACCTGTTTATTTCTAGTGCCAATTTAACTGAATATGCCCTAACCCTGAATATGGAAATGGGATTATTAGTTAAAAGTGAAGACTTAGCGGGTCACGTTAAACAGCATATTGATCATCTGATTCAGCAGGGAATTCTGATTCAGGTTTTGAGAGTTTAACGGTTTGGCAAAATGAACTTTTTCGTCCCCATTAGCTTCAACGGTAATGTGAGCTGATCACGAATGAACCAAGACATCTGTAATAAATATGACTAAACTGAGAGTTAAAAGACCCATTGACAATTTTCGCACTATGGGGATCGGGAGGATCAACTTGAGCAAGCATTTAACACCATCTGTGGCAGGTTTAACCCTATTCGCCTTTTTTGCCCTAACCGCACCGCTTCCGGGAATGGCGCAAGTCCCGACATTTTCGCCCCTTGCACCAACGACGGTGACGAATCCACCACCCGATTTACCCTATACCCTCGGAGCAGGCGATCGCGTTGGCGTGACGATCTTTGATGTTCCTGAATACACTGGAGAATACCAGGTTTTAGTTGATGGTACCCTCAATTTACCCGTTGCTGGCAGTATCGTTGTCAAAGGGTTAAGCATCAATGAAGCTAGTGAACGGATTTCTCAGCGATATGCTCCCTTTGTCAGACGCCCTTTAGTCACCTTAACCCTGATTGATGCTCGCCCCCTAAAAATTGCTGTCGGTGGGGAAGTCAATCGTCCGGGTTCCTACAACGTCACCCTCAACGAAGGACAACAATTTCCTAGCGTGACTGAAGTGATTCAGGTGGCTGGCGGCATTACTCGCTCGGCTGATGTCCGAAATGTGCAAATCCGCCGCCTGACTAACTTAGCTACCCGCCAAAGGTATACGGTGAATCTCTGGCAGTTATTGCAAAATGGCGATCTTAGCCAAGATGTGACCTTGCGAGATGGCGATGAAATCTTCATCCCCACCACTACCGGAATTGACCTCGTGGAAAGCCGTCAACTAGCAACTGCGAGTTTTTCAGCCGAAGCGGTCAAACCTATTAAAGTCGCCGTCGTCGGGGAAGTGGTGCGTCCGGGTCCTTATACCGTAACCGCTGCCACATCGGGAGCCGCTACAGCTGACAGTGCCAGTGGCAGTAATCGTAATGTCGGTGGTGGTAGTAGTACAGAACCGCCAACGGTAACTCAAGCGATTCAAGTGGCGGGCGGTATTACACAATCTGCCGATATTCGTAACGTGGAAGTGCGACGTACCACCAGAGATGGCTCTGAGCAAGTAATCGTTGTCAATCTCTGGGACCTCCTGCAAGAGGGAAATCTCGCCGAAGATGTGATTTTGCAACAGGGAGACACGATTAGAGTCCCGGAAGCCGAAACTCTGACCGCTTCAGAAGCCACGGAATTGGCATCTGCTAGTTTCTCGGCGGCAATTATCAATGTCAATGTAGTAGGAGAAGTCCAGAGAGCCGGTAGAGTCTCCATTGCGGCTAACTCACCCTTGAATCAAGCCCTGTTAGCAGCGGGCGGATTTGATAACCGTCGCGCCCGTAAGAGTTCTGTGGAGTTGATTCGTCTCCAACCCAATGGCACCGTGCAAAAACGGGAAATTGAGGTGGATTTTACTGCCGATGTTAACGATCAAAGCAATCCGCCCTTGCGCCCCAATGATGTGATTATCGTCAGACGTTCCGGCTTTACCCGAGTCACGGATACGTTGGGAACAATTGTAAGTCCAGTTAGCAATGTGTTCTCGATCTTGAGATTTTTGGGATTCTAGTTGATGGAGTTGATGGTGAAAGTCGATCAGGTTTTCTTGACTAAGGACAGGGAGCAGGAAACCCATTAATTTTGGTAATATGATCTCTTAGCTATAGCGCTCAATCCACGCAGAAGGAGTAGGGGGAAGATGGAGATCGGTCAGATTCAACCACCATTATCGCCTAATGGTAATGGAAAACACCCGCAGTATGCACCACCGATAGTCTACCGGACTCCACCTCCGGAACCCGAAGCGGATGAATGGACATTGCGACAGTTGGTCAACGTTATTCGACGTCGGGCTTTAGTCATTGCTGGAGTCGCGATCGCGGTGACCTCGGGAATCAGTTTTTGGACGTTGAATCAGACACCAAAATATGAAAGCAAGTTTCAACTGTTGGTTGAACCCGTCACGGAGGAAGGAGACTTAGACAAACTTACGGAAGTGGTGGGTGGTGGTGATGGACGGAATTCCACACTGGATTATGATACCCAGATTCAGGTTTTACGCTCTCCTCAGCTAATGGAGGCTATTGTCCAAGAGATCCACAAGCATTATCCTGAGGTCAGTTACGAGTCTTTAATGAGTCAGCTAATTGTCAGCCGACTGGGGGACACCAAGATCCTGGAAGGGCGTTATCGGGATACTGAGCCGGAAAGAGTGCGGCGGGTTTTACATGAAGTGGCTCGAGGATATCTGCGCTACTCTTTACAAGAGCGACAACTGAACCTGAAACAGGGAATTCAGTTTGTGGATGACCAGTTACCTGTGCTGCGCGATCGCGTGAATAAACTGCAAGGACAATTGCAAGCCTTTCGCCAACAACATAACCTCCTCGATCCGGAAATCCAAGCCCAAGAGTTATCCCAACGGGTGAGCGCGATTGAACAGCAGCAGTTACAAACTCAGGTTGAGTATCAAGAAACCCGATCGCTTTATAACACCCTCTTACAACAGTTGGGATTATCACCCCAGCAAGCAATTGCCACAGTCAGCCTCAGTGAAGCCCCTCGCTACCAACAGTTACTCAACCAACTCGCGGAACTTGAATCCCAGATCGCCCTAGAATCGGCAAGGTTTACGCCACAAAGTCCCACGATGCAAGCCTTACGCCAGAAACGGGATAATCTCTTACCTTTACTTAGCCAAGAATCCCAAAACGTTTTGGGCGTCAGCCTAAGCGAGGCTGGGGTGTCCGGTGCTTCTCCCAATTCGATTCGCACAAACTTGACCCAGCAACTGGTGCAAGCGACTAATCAACTGCAAGTCTTGCAAGTCAAACAAAGTGCGATCGCGCGATCGGCTCAACTGCTCAACCTCCAGGTTAAACAAATTCCCGTTATCGCCCGCCGCTACACAGATTTCCAGCGAGAACTCCAAGTCGCTACCGATAGCTTAAATCGCTTTCTGGCGGTGCGGGAAAATCTGGAAATTGAAGCCGCCCAGAAAGCCTTACCCTGGCAGATTATATTAAAGCCAGAAGTCCCCCAAGTCCGCGTGTGGCCCAATACCCAGCGCAATATCACATTAGGTGCGATCGCTGGGTTATTGTTAGGCATGGGCATGGCTTTGCTGATCGAACGTTTGGATAATGTCTTCCATTCTCCCGATGAACTCAAAGACTTAACCAAACTGCCTCTACTGGGCATTATTCCCTACCAAAAACAACTCAAACAACAGATGATGTCTACGGCAAACTTAAGCCAGGTAGCATCATCACCCCCGTCCACTAACGGTCGAAAATCCCGCCATTCATCCCGAAGCTACAATGCGTCTCCCTTCTTAGAATCATTCCGTTCCCTCCAAACGAATATTCGGTTTCTGGGTAGCGATACACCTGTTCACTCCATCGTTATTAGTTCAGCCACCCCCTCAGAAGGAAAATCCACTGTTTCCGTTCACCTCGCCCAAGCCGCCGCCGCCATGGGTCAACGAGTGTTGCTGGTGGATGCGGACTTACGCCGCCCTCAGGTGCATCACTATTTGAATCTGGATAACCAGGTCGGCTTAAGTAACGTGATTGCTACTGGATTGACAGCAAAACAAGCAATCCAGCGCCTACCGATGTGGGATCGGTTGTATGTCCTCACCGCCGGTCAAGTCCCGCCCGATCCCAGTCGTCTTCTGTGTTCCAAGAAGATGCAACATTTGATGGAACAATTTCATGCGGTTTTTGACCTAGTGATTTACGATACACCACCTGTGTTAGGACTAGCAGATGGTCGTCTCTTGGCGGCTCACGCTGATGGTGTGATGATGGTGGTGGGCTTGGGTAAGAGCGATCGCTCGGCGTTAATGCAAGCCTTGGATACTATGAGAATCTCTAACGCCACCGTGTTAGGAGTGGTTGCCAATGGTGTTAAAGGGTATACCACCCGGTCTTACTACTACTATCACAATCACTATGGAACCGAATCCGACATTCTCAAAGCAAAACAGCTATTGATGAAACGGATGGAGGAAAACATCCAGCCGGATGACGAACAGAAGAATCACGAATAAAAAAGGTTTAAACCTTCACCTGTGTAGGGGCGGGTTTCACTACTATCATTTCTGTTGCACCTAGATGCGACTAAACCCGCCCCGATTAAATCTGATTCTTGACAAAATAAACTAAATATTGTAATAAGACCGATACCACTGAACAAATTGTTCCACACCCACTTCAATGGACGTATTCGGTTTAAATCCCACATCTTGCATTAAATCATCCACATCCGCATAAGTAATCGGCACATCTCCCGGTTGCATAGGTAGCATATTTTTCACAGCCGTTTTGCCCAAACATTGTTCGAGGGTTTCAATGAGTTGTAGCAATTCAATCGGTTGATTATTGCCAATGTTGTAGAGTTTGTAAGGAGCAGAACTTCTCGAACCAGGTAAAGCATTTCCTGATGCTTCCGGCGGCGGAATCTTACCCATGACTCGCACCACCCCCTCGACAACATCATCAACGTAGGTAAAATCCCGTTGCATCCGACCATAATTGAACACATTAATCGGCTGTTCAGCGAGAATCGCTTTGGTAAATAAAAATAATGCCATATCGGGACGATACCACGACCCGTAGACCGTAAAGAAGCGCAAGCCAGTTGTCGGGATGTTGTACAGATGACTATAGGCATGAGCCATTAATTCATTCGCTTTCTTAGTAGCCGCATAGAGGCTAATGGGACAATCGACATTATCCTGTACCGAAAACGGCACTTTCGTATTCGCGCCGTACACCGAACTGGATGAAGCAAACACCAGATGCTTGATGTCGGAATGGCGACATCCTTCCAGGATATTGGTAAAACCCACCAAGTTACTATCCACATAGGCATAGGGATTTTTCAAGGAATAGCGAACCCCCGCCTGCGCCGCCAAATGAATGACAAACTCAAAGGATTCTTGGGCAAATAACTGGGCAATTCCCTCTCTATCGGCTAAGTCGAGTTTATAAAAGCGAAACCCAGGTTGGTTCTCCAGTTGCGCCAGTCGAGCCTGTTTGAGGGAGACATCATAGTACGCATTCAGGTTATCTAGTCCAATCACGGTATCACCCTGGGCAAGTAATCGTTGACTAAGGTGATATCCGATAAAGCCGGCGGCACCTGTGACTAAAACGTTGACCACACTTGAATTCCTCTATAAACGTTGGGATTGGTTAATTTATCGAGTCCGCCTCGACAAATCAACGGGTTCTGGGGGAGAGCTATTCACAGAGAAAGAGCGGGAGAACGGAAGCCCCGTTCCTTCACTTCGTTCGAGGACATGATTTTTAAATCGGGGATGAAGTTCGACGCGGCGAATTCATTCGCCGTCATCTTTTCTGGTTTTCAATATAACACCTAACTGTTTCATTGCTAACATTTACAGCGGTAGAAGCAAAATAAGAATGAGTCCACAAACAAGGAAGCATTAAGAGTTGCGGAAATTCTTGTCTAAGCAGTCGAGAACTTCTACCCTTAATTGCTTTTATGACTTATAGTATAGCAATAGCGACAGTACCTAGTCAGTCATGATTTTAAGCTACGTCTACAAACTACGTCCATCTGGCAGTCAGTCTGTCAAGATGGAGTCGTGGCTTAATATGCTCAGAAGCCATTACAACTGGTGTCTGGCTGACCGAATTGAAACTTATCGACAGCAGTTCATCCAAGGCGCGTACTGCAACCTAAGAACTTCATCAGAAGCTTATCCACTGACCTGCTGTATCGTCAAAAATGGAGCAACAGGAAACCCTTGGCAGAATAGCGGTAAAAAACGCAATGCTGGCACAATCCAAGACGCTGGACTGGTAGACCTTAAAGCCGCCCGTCCTTGGTACAAATCAATAGACTCGGATGTTTTACAGCGCAATATCGCTCGGTTGAATACTGCCTATAAAAACTTCTTTGATGGGCGAGGGTTCCCGGCATTTAAAAATCGCAGTAACTTTCGGTCGTTTGAATACAAACCTGGTCGGGTTAAGTTTAAAGGGGTCTTGGTCTATCTGCCTAAAATTGGCTGGATGCGCTTTTTCAATTCCCGTCCTATACCCGATGGATTTGCCATCAGGAGTGTGACAATCCGCCGCAGAACTGATGGATGGTTCATAAGTGTGCGACTAGAGGACAAGTCAGTCCCAATGGCTACACCCCGACCAACATCCGAGGTGAAAACGGCGGTTGGATTGGATATGGGCTTAACCCGATTAGTGCATTGTTCCGATGGGAGTGATATTCCCAATCCAAGGTTTGCTACTAACCAGAAGACTAAGCGGACTCTCTCGATTCGCCAACGCCGTGTCAGTCGCGCCAAGAAGGGTGGTCATAATCGCAAAAAACGAGTGGCAGAGGTAGCAAAACTGCACAGTAAGATAGCCAATCGCAGAAATGCTGGACGTAGGCAGGTAGCCAACAAACTAGTCAAAAAAGCCGATGCCATTGTAGTAGAAGACCTCAACGTTCAAGGCATGGTGAGGCGGTGTAAACCTAAGCCAGATGAGGGAACTGGACGCTTTCTGGCTAATGGTCAATCAGCCAAGCGGGGTCTAAATCGCTCCATTCTGGATGCCTCATGGGGAGAGTTGATCTCCAAGATTCAGTACGTGGCTGAGAAGTCAGGAAAGGTCTTGCTCAAGGTTGACCCACGAAACACATCCAGAGAGTGCAGTGCCTGTGGTCATATCGATAAAGCTAACCGGGATAGAGAGCGATTCATCTGTACCGAGTGCGGTCATTTCGATCATGCGGACAAGCAGGCGGCACGAAATATCAAACACAAAGCCGTTGTTGAATATGGCTTGAAACTAATTAAGGTACCCACGGACTGTGGGAAACCCAAACAGCTTTGTCTGTTTGAAACGCCCAGCACTGAATTAACAGTGTCTAAAAGGAGAAAATCCGGCGCTCAGTCGAGCAAACGCCGGGTGCCTGGGAACCTGGGAAGACAATTAGAGTTGTTTCCCCAGGGTATATAGAGCGTGAGTTCTATAGAATCTCCCTTTTTCTAAAAGGGAGAGTGTCAAACTACTATACTGGGCAACGAATATGGTTTAAGCCAGTGACCAACGAGATGATATCAAGCCATTCCATACAAACCAATCCGGTTAATCAAGAACGAACCCACTGGAAGCAAGTCAGCGTTCAAATTTTGGTCGTCACCGCATTCCTCAGTTTAGGGTTCCTGCTGGATGGCAATATGGGTGGCGGTAATGAAGTCAATATTTTACCCTTTGCCAGACAGTATGCTGACCCAAGTTGGATTCCCGGCGACTGGTATCTCAATCAGCCTCCGGGCTATCGCATCCCCTTCCTGGCGTTGTTTGGCTCAATGGCGGCGGCTTGGGGGTTTTTAGCCACGTCTTTAATCGGGCGGCTGTTGTGTTACACCTTAATGGCTTCAGGGTTAGTGTTTCTGGGTCGAAAGCTGGGGTTGAGTTTGCCGTTGCTGCTGTTGGCGGTTGGCTTATTTCTCTATGTGGATGACCATCAAGGGGTAGTTGCCCGTGAATGGTTGGTGGGAGGAGTTGAGCCGAAAGCTGTAGCTTACGGTTTATTGCTGTTCGCTATTGGGCTGATGTTAACGGGTCACTATCGCCTGATGGCACTTCTTTTGGGGCTAGCTACATTCTTCCACATTTTTGTCGGGGGTTGGGCGTCTCTGGTGATAGGAGGATGGTTGCTACTCAGACGCCACCGCCATTTTAGAAGTATTCGCTATCTGGGTTCCGTTGTCGCGATTTATCTAATCGCCAGTGCGTTATCGATTTACACGATTCTGGAACATTTATTGACACCTAGTCCTACAGGTGCTATTGAACCATCCTATGTTTATGTGTTTATCCGTACTCCTCATCACCTGAATCCCCTCTATTGGTCGGCGGAGTGGTGGATAAAACCGGCTGTTTACTTGCTGGTGTTGGCGCTGAGTGTGGGCATACTTTGGCGCCAGCGACAGTCTCAGGAACATGCAGTGCGGATGGGGTTGGCGGAGTTCACGCTACTGACGTTGATACCCTTTGGTTTAGGACTCGCGATCGCACCGTTTGATGATCAGGGTACGTTCTTACAATATTACCCGTTTCGGCTGGGGGATGTGATGTTACCCCTAAATACTTGTCTGCTGTTTGCTTGCGCCCTGGAGCAAAGCTTTATCGGTAAAGCACGACCCATTTTGTTATTTGTTTGTATTGTGTTATTGAGTGGGGCTTGTACTGTTCAGGCTGTACAATTTCACCACGCTTTCGTTGCACTATCTGAGTTTCCCAGTGAACAACAGGGGATAGACCCCGAAGGCAAGGCTATAAGTGATTGGATTCGCACGAACACCCCTGATGATGCGCTGATTGTTACACCCCCCGCAGAACTTACCCCCTTTACTTGGGTGGCAGAACGCCCCACTGTTGCCAAATTTAAGTTTATCCCCCCGACGAAAGTGGGAGTGTTGGACTGGTATGAACGTCTCACTGACTTGAGTGGTACACTCAACCCTTGGCCCCAACCGGGTGAACGAGTTACGTTCAGTAAGATGAAGCAGGCGCTTAGGGCTGGTTATAACAGCTTAACAACCGACCAAGCCCAGGCTGTGATGAATAAGTATGGCGCTGATTATCTGCTGACGAGTAGCACTCACCCTCTAGATTTTGCGATCGCGTATCAAAATTCGCGTTATATTCTCTATGCTAGGTCTTTGGAATAGGGAATAGGCAATAGTACAGAATGTCTTAACCTGCCTTTGTCAGGCTATAACGGTTTAATTTTAGGCAATGGTTCATGTCGATTTTTATTGGTTTTTCTGATACCTGATGCAGGGCGACCCGATAAGGTTTATGGGTGAATTGTGTTCATTTTTGCAGCGGGTCGCCCCTACGGTTCAATTGATATCAATAGAATTGATGGGGTATGCCAAATGTGGCGGTAAATAGTCGGACATTGCTTTACACATAAGACGAATGACCAATGAACCATGAACAATCAACAAATGACGAATGACAAATGACAAATGACGAATGACAAATGACGAATGACAAATGACAAATGACAAATGACGAATGACGAATGACAAATGACGAATGACAAATGACAAATGACAAATGACAAATGACGATAAGAGCCCTTAACCTTAACTTTTCCCACCTACTTACGGGCAAAGTCTCTCGCACTCAGCAGGTGTTTTGGTTGAGTTTGAGCTTGACTTTTGCCGCTATTTATGCATATCCGGCACTACAAGAGGCGTTGAGTCATGACTATATTGTGCAGGATGATGCGCGGCAGCATGTGTTTTGGATGCGTCGGTTTCTGGATTCACAGTTGTTTCCTGGGGATTTGATTGCCGATTATTTTCAATCGGTTGCACCTTGGGGATACGCAACATTTTACCGCATCTTTGCCGCAGTAGGAATTGATCCGATGACGTTAAGTAAGATTTTACCCTTAGGGTTAGGATTGGTAGCTACTGCCTACTGTTTTGGTATTACTCTACAAATTTTGCCTGTACCCGTGGCGGGGTTTATCGCATCATTACTATTAAATCAAAATCTCTGGATGAGAGATGATTTAGTATCGGCAACACCTGTAGCGTTTGTCTATCCCCTATTTCTCGCTTTTTTATATTATCGGTTGCGACGATGGTTACTGCCAACCCTTGTCGCGATCGCACTTTTGGGGGTATTTTATCCTCAGTGTGTCTTGATTGTGGCTTTTTTGTTGATTGTTCAGCTAGGGCGGTGGGAACAAGGGCGGTTTCAGTTATCGCCAGTGCGCTCAGATTATTGGTTCTGTGGGTGGGGATTGGCAGTCACATTTGTGGTTCTTTTCCCCTATTTAAACCCGTCAGAATTTGGTTCTGTAATTACGGTAACACAAGCAAGGAGTTTACCTGCTTTTTCGGCTAAAGGATGGTCAAGTTTTTTTAATGATGACCCCTGGAATTACTGGGTTTGTGGTAAGCGTAGTGGGATGCTACCGACGGAATGGTGTCGGTTGATGGCAAAGTATTCGATTCTTTTAGTACCGCCACAGGTTTGGGTGAGTTTTTCGTTGCCGTTTCTGTTGAACTATCCCTCTCGGTTTCCTTTAGTTAAACGGGTGAGTGGGGGTATTTGGCTGTTACCTCAGATGCTGTTGGTATCGATTGCCATGTTTGTCGCGGCTCATTTGTTTCTATTTAAGCTACATCTTCCGAATCGGTATACGGAACATAGTTTACGGATTTTGGTGGCGTTGGCGGCGGCTGTGGCGCTGACTATTTTATTGGATACAGTTTTACAGGTGGCTCAAACTAAAGGGAAACCGCTTTTGGGGGTTGGGTTTACGGGGGGTTTGATGGCTATTCTTTTGGTTTATCCCAGTATTTTGCAAGCGCATGATTATCCGTTTCCGATTCGTCGTTACACGGTGGGAACTATGCCGGAACTTTATGTGTTTTTACAACAACAACCGAAGGATACGGTAATTGCTTCGTTGACGGAGGAAGCGAATAGTTTACCGACGTTTGCCCAGCGGACGATTTTAGTCGGGGGGGAAGGTTATGCGTTGCCTTATCATTTGGATTATTACAATGAAATGTATCAGCGGACGGTTGATTTGATTGAGGCTCAGTATAGTTTAGATGAGGGAAGGGTGCAAGATTTTATTCGGCGGTATGGGGTTGATTTATGGTTAGTTGAACGGGGGGCGTTTACGCCGGAGTATGTGATGGGTAATCGTTGGATTCAAGAGTATGAGTCGGCGGCGACGAGGGCGAGGTTGAGTCTGGCAGGGGGAGGGGTTCCGGTTTTGGTGGAGAGGATGGAAGGATGTAGGGTGTTTGAGGGGGAGGGGTTGGTTGTTTTGTCGGCGGATTGTTTGGGTATTAGTTATTGAAGAATGACAAATGACAAATGACAAATGACAAATGACAAATGACAAATGACAAATGACAAATGACAAATGACGAATAAGATATCTCGTTCTCAGATTATCGTTTGGTTGAGTCTTAGTTTGACGTTTTCTGTGGTTTATAGTCTTTTGGCACTTCAGCAGGCGTTTAGTAGTGACTATTTGGTGGATAGTGATGCTAGACAGCATGTGTTCTGGATGCAACGGTTTTTGGAGTCGGGGTTATTTGCTGATGATTTAATTGCCGATTATCATCAGTCGGTTGCTCCAGTTGGGTATGCGACGCTGTATCAGATTATGGCAGGTTTGGGGATGAATCCACTGGTATTTAATAAGCTGGTGCCGACTGTTTTGGGGGTGATTACTACGGGTTACTGTTTTGGTATTGGTTGGGAATTGTTACCTCTGCCAATTGCTGGATTTACGGCGTCTCTATTGCTGAATCAAAATCTTTGGACAACCTATACTCTGATTTCGGGTACGCCAAGAGCGTTTGTTTATCCAATCGTGTTGGCGTTTTTGTACTATGTGTTGCGGCGTTCATTATTTCCTTGTTTGGGTGCGATCGCGCTTTTGGGGGTATTCTATCCTCAGTATGTGTTGATCTGTGCGGGAATCCTGATTTTGCGGATGGGAGACTGGCAAGGGGGGCGATGGCGGCTTTCACCGAATCGCTGGGATTATTGGTTGGCTGGGTTGGGATTGGCGGTGGCGATTCTGGTATTGCTACCCTACACTGTACAGTCTAGTGAATTTGGTCCTGCGATCGCGGCGTCTGCGGCGAGAGGGTTACCGGAGTTTATGCCTGAGGGGAGAACCCCTTTTTTTGATGCGAATCCTTGGGAGTTTTGGCTGTTTGGCAAGCGTAGTAGTTTTTTGGGGGGATTGTCTCTACCGCCGTTACTGTATCTGGGGTTGCTTTTACCAGTGCTGTGGCGCTATCCCTCCCGCTTTCGCTTGGTTAAGCAGGTGACGAGGGGTGTGGTTATTTTACCGGAGATGGTGATAACGGCTGGTGTGACATTTGTTCTCGCCCACGTTTTCTTGTTTAGGCTACATCTGCCGATTCGGTATACTACCCATAGCCTGCGAATTGTTATGGCATTAGCGAGTGCGATCGCGTTTGTGGTAGTTGTAGATTCATTGGTTTATTGGGCAAGGGTTACTTCTCGCCCCTCTAGACGATACTTGGCTTGGGCAGTTACGGCAGTTTTGGGGATGATACTTATTTTCTATCCCTGTTTTGTGAGTTTCCCGTTGACTCGATATAAACAAGGTCAATATCCCAGTTTATATGAATTTTTAGCTCAACAACCGCAGCCGAGTCTGATTGCTTCCCTTGATGAAGAAGCTAATAATTTACCGACGTTTTCCCAGCAGCCGGTTTTAGTCAGTGAAATGTATGCGATTCCCTATCATGTCGGGTACTATACTCAGATTCGGCAACGGGCAATTGATTTAATTCAGGCTCAGTATAGTCCAGACTTATCTCAGGTACAACAGTTTATTCAACGCTATGGCGTCACCTTTTTTTTAGTGCATCGTGCCGCTTTTACACCTGACTATATTTTGGGGAGTAATTGGTTGATGCAGTATCCCCCAGCGAAAGCCGCGATTACTCAGTTACAGGTAGGAATAAATCCCGCCTTGTCTAAAGTTACAGCACAGTGTAGTGTATTCGATACGGATGCTTTGATGGTTCTAGACGCGCAATGTATTATGGGGATTGCTGAATAAAGAAAGCCGGGGTGCCTTAAACCCGCCCTTCTAAGGCAGCGGCAGGAAGTTAGAGTGAGAACATGAAAGAAATTCGTCATCATGTCATAATAGCTTGTGTGGCACTAACCATCATCTTAGGTTTATTTTTCCGCTTCGCCAACCTAGGAAAAAAGGTCTATTGGACGGATGAAATTTATACATCAGTTCGCGTCTCTGGACATACCATTCAAGACTATAGTCAGGATAACTTCAACGGCGGGATAATTCAAGTTAAAGCCTTACAGGATTATCTGCAACCTCGCCCTCAAAACGGCTTAAGCGATACGATGAAGGCATTAGTCAACAAATCAGAGCATCCACCGTTATATTATTTAATGGCTCATTTCTGGGTGCGCTGGTTTGGCAATACTCCCTCTGTCACTCGCAGTTTATCCGCCCTCATCAGTCTATTGGTATTTCCGGCGATGTATTGGTTATGTCGGGAGTTATTTGCATCTCCGATAACCGGATGGATTGCCGTTTCCCTGATTGCCGTTTCTCCGGTTCATATCCTCTATGCCCAAGAAGCACGGCAATATAGTTTGTGGACAGTAACTATATTACTATCCTGTGCCGCTTTATTGCGAGCCATGCGAATGAAAACGCCAGGAAATTGGGGGATTTATGCCGTAACTCTGTCACTCGCACTCTATTCCCATTTACTCTCATTTCTGGTGTTAATCGCTCAAGCCATCTACGTCGCCGCCATGAATCGCTGGCGGTTAACTCAACAGTTCAAGGCATATCTGTTCGCCTTAACCGGAGCAATAGTAATATTCTTACCCTGGTTCGTCTTAATTCGCGAAGTTCGAGCCACAGGTTGGACATCAAAAGATATCCCACTATGGATTCTGTTCAAACGCTGGATATTTAATCTAGCTGCCGTATTTTTTGATCCGCAAATTAGCTACGATAAGCAACTATTCGATATTCGCTATGGTATGGATAATGGACAATTTGGGCTTAACTATCCATTAACCTATCTCGTCATCCCGATTCTACTCCTAGTAGCTTACGCCATCTATTTTCTGATTCGCACCACCCCGAAACAGGATTGGTTATTTGTCCTAATTTTAATCAGTATCACCGCACTTCCTTTAGCCTTACCCGATTTACTAGGGCGGGGACAACGTTCAACAATTGCCCGTTACCTCATCCCTAGTTTTTTAGGGATTCAGTTAGCGGTAGCTTACTTACTCAGCGTCAAAATAACTCCCAGTTTTGCCAAAACTAGACAACAGCAACTGTGGCAAGTGGCAACCATTATTTTAATCTCCCTAGGCATTTTATCCAGTGCGGTAAGTTCTCAATCCGAAACCTGGTGGAACAAATACACCAACTACTATGACCCACAAGTCGCTCGGATTGTCAATCAATCTCCCACCCCCTTAGTCATCAGTAGCAGCGTCGTGAGAACCACATCGCTGAGTTATTGGCTCAACCCCGAAATCCAATTAATAGTAATCGAAGCCCCCCCACTTCCCGACAATCTCAATCAATTTAGCAATGTATTCTTATTTCAACCCACCAATAACTTACGTGCTGAACTCGAACAGCAATCCCCCTATCAAATAAAACCCGTCTATGAATTAGGATGGCTTTGGCAAATTTACAAATGACAGGTAGAACGGTAAAAAGGTAATAAAATAACTACAGCTATGATAACGAATGACGAATGACAAATGACGAATGACAAATGACGAATGACAAATGACGAATGACAAATGACAAATCCCAACCCAGAGTAATTTTCTGGTTATCTCTCAGCCTCATCATTGCCACCAGTTATAGCCTATTAGCCCTAAAACAAGCCTTCAATTCCCCTTATATCGTCCAAGATGACGCCAGACAACACGTCTTTTGGATGCAGCGATATATAGATTCCCAATTATTCCCCAATGACACCATTGCCGATTATTTCCAAACCGTCGCTCCCGTCGGCTACAAAACCCTCTACCAACTCATCGCCAACCTAGGAATCGCACCCCTAACCCTGAGTAAACTCCTCCCCCTACTCCTCACCCTCATCACCACAATTTACGCCTTTGCCCTCACCCGACAACTCCTCCCCCTACCCATCGCCGGATTTATTAGTTCCCTGCTCGTCAATCAAACCCTGTGGATGCGGGATGATTTAGTCTCCGCCACACCCAGAGCATTTGTCTACCCATTACTCCTCGGATTCTGGTATTATCTAATCAAGCGATCGCTAATTCCCAGTTTAGGTGCGATCGCGCTGCAAGGATGGTTCTATCCCCAAAGTGTCCTCATCTCCAGTGGACTATTAATTCTCCAGTTGGGGAAATGGCAAAGGGGGAAACTGCGACTGTCGCGTGAAACGAAGGATTATTACTTCAGCGCGGCGGGTTTACTCGTAGCATTTTTGGTAATGTTACCCTACGCCCTCACCCAATCCGACTTTGAGCCAATTATTACCGCCACGCAAGCCAAGGATATGCCAGAATTCTGGGCGGGGGGGCGAGCCAGCTTTTTTACCGATAACTTCTGGGATTTCTGGTTAAACGGCGATCGCAGTGGACTTCTCCCTCGACGCCAATCCCTTCCCATCTTACTATACGCCGCCCTCTTATTACCCTGTTTCGGAAAAATTCCCCAACACTTCCCCCTAACTCGACAGATTCACCCCTCAATCATCCTCCTCCCCCAAATTCTCCTCATCTCCCTGACTCTATTTTTTACCGCCCATTTACTCCTCTTCCACCTCCATTTACCCAGTCGTTACACTGAACACACTTTACGACTCCTACTTCCCATCGCCACAGGAATCGCCCTAACCATCTTATGTCATGGACTATTCCAGAAAACCCAAATCCTCGCCATCGGTTTCGCCACAATCCTCGCCGGAATCCTACTATTCTACCCCCTCCTCGTCCCAAACTTCCCCAAAACCGCCTACGAAATCGGAACAGCACCTCAACTCTACCAATTTTTCACCCATCAACCCAAAGATAGCCTTATCGCCTCCCTATCCCCAGAAACCGATAACCTCCCCACCTTTACCCACCGTTCAATTTTAGTCAGTTGGGAATACGCCATCCCCTATCATCTCAGCTATTACCTCCCCTTGCGCCAACGCGCCATTAACTTAATTCGCGCTCAATACAGCCCTGACGCCAACGAGATCAAAACATTCATCCAAAAACACTATATAGACTTTTGGCTAATCGACCAATCCGCCTTTACCCCCGACTACATCACCCACAACAAATGGATACAACAATTTCCCGATGTCGCCACAGAAGCCAGCCTGAAATTAGAACAAGAAATCCCCTTAGCCCTCCCCCCCTTAATTCGCCAATGTACCCTCTTTCACACCCAAAAATTCACCGTCTTAGACGCCAAATGTCTAGTAAGGGCTTGGTAACCAAGCCCCTACTCGATACACCCCATAATGCTCATCGCGAAACAACTCCTCCAACCCCTCACACCCCCAATCAAACTGCTCGCGCTCCAAAACAACATGAGTAATCCGATACCTATCCCGTAACTCCCCCAAAACCCGACACCCCTCTCCATAAAACCCTTGAGCCAACTGCAGCCGACTATACCACTCAATCACCTCCCTATCCTTATACGGATGAGACTTAAAATTAACCAAAATCGGCGCCCCCGTATATAACCGAAACTTCCGTAACCGCTTACTATCCGGCGGAACCAAATAAACATCCCCCGATACTCTCGTCTGCTTCACAAACTCCATCATCGGCGTCGTCTTATCCTTCCCATAAAACGAAATAGCCTGCTCCACCGCCCCCGCCAAAACCAAAACCGATAGGATAAATAACGTCACCCGCGCCACCAACCGCTGATGCTGAATCATCGGATTACGGTAGTCTTCAAACGCCCAAGAAACCAAACCCGCACCAATAATACAACTCGATAACGGCACCAAAAAGACAGACAATCGCCAAGGCGCGATAAACGCCAACGTATCAGAATTCAACTGAATTTCAGCCACCGTTAACCCTATCGCCATCATCCCAGGTAACAGCAACACCAGAAACAGCTTTGTTTGCCGCACCAAATAAACCGCCAACGCCACTATCCCCGCCTGAATATAAGGCACCTCATTATCCAACCAAACCTCAGGTAACGAATGGTGCGGCGTTCTAAACTCAACAATAATTTCCTGCGCCTTGCGCCAAATCTCCGGATTCGTAGCGCTGAAGGTGAAATACATATAACAAAAAACGGGTAAAACCAGAATCAACGATAAAACACCAACCGCTAACGCCTTCCGACTATTGAATTCATCCTTTAAAATAACCCCCATATACGATAACGTCAGGATAGCAGCACTCGGCAAATACGTCGGATGAAACGTCGTCGCCAACGCTAACGACGATACCGCCAAAAACGGTTTCCGACTCAGAAACAGCCAAATCGACAACAGGATAAACGCGCCAAAATTACACGGCTGAAACACTTGTCCCAGAATAAATTGATCCGCCACACCCGCATGAAAATGCCAGCCCGTATCAAAATGTCCCACTTTGATATGTACCGTGTGCAGCGCAATAAACACCGTGAAAAACACCCAATACTTCAACCCGGAATAGCCAATCTTGTAGACATGATTGACAATCCCCAAAATACTATAGGCATACACCCCGAAAATAAGGATGTAATACCCATAAAACATCCATTTTGGATGGATATACTGATAGGTAAACTGGACTAAAAAACTAAAAGCCGGCAACGGATCAATCGTATTCGCCAGCCAGTCTTCTGACAACAACCCATAACCGGCTTTCGCTAAACCTTGTAAAAACTTAGTATTCTGATTATCGGGTGAGTTATAGATGGGATCTTGAGTATAAGCGATGCCAAAAACCAGGGCAACAGCCAAAAACCGGGCGATAGATGAAAATGACTGGCTACGGGGGGTTGCCTTAACCTTCATACCTAAAATCGATGACTCAGCCTGTTGGAATAGATCCTTAGCAATCCTACACTATAATGACTCAAATGGAAATCACGGCAGGGAGGATAATCAGTTGAAGATTGCTGTACCATCAAAGGCGTTTGTTAATGGAGCCTTTTGCGGCTTAGTGATTTTTAGTCTATTGATTAACCTTTGGGGAATTAACTGGGGGTTACCCAGTTTTAACGGCTGGGCGGCGGATGAACTTACGCCGATACGAGTGTTGGAAGCCGTGGAACAAGGATTTGCCAATGGATGGCATTATAAGTATCCACCCTTTCATTTTTATATCCTCACAGTTTTCTATTCCCCTGTCTTGCTCTTGCATAAACTGGGTGTCGTAAATGTCTATAGTTTACCCACCTATACCCTGTTATTTTATATCGGCAGAGTCCTCAGTCTGATCCTAGCCGCCGGGATTTTAGGGATTGTCTATAAACTTGGACAAGAACTCTATGATCAACAATCAGCGTTCTTCGCAGCAGTAATCGCTAGCTTAAATTTACCATTTATTTATTATGCAAAAACAATTAACCTGGATATTCCCTATTTATTCTGGTTCATGCTATCTCTATTCTTTTATATCCGCATCTTAAAAGCGCAAAAAACTAGGGATTATGTATTATTTGCTGCAACAGCCGCGATCGCGGTTGCCACCAAAGACCAAGCCTATGCCTTCTATATCTTAACCTCTGGCTTTATAGTATGGCAGCACTATCGGTATTTGCAGCAACGTGATCCAGCCGTCACCCTAAAAACCGCCCTGAAAGACCGAAAAATTCTGCTTTCTTTAGCTGTAGGACTTGCCTTATTTCTCGCTATCCATAACGTTATATTTAACTTAAATGGCTTCTTTGCTCATGTCAATGATATTACCTCAGGGGGCGCCACCATCAGTCCTCGATTTGAGCGCAGTCTTTGGGGACACCTAATCATGTTTTGGCAAAGCTTGAGGCATATTAGAGTATCATTTGGCTGGCTTTTATCCGGACTCTGTATCCTGGGTTTGCTCAAGGCGTTTTGGCAACGAAAACACTATTATCTCCTCTGTTTACTGATTCCGATTGTCTCGTATTATTTATTCTTTGTCAGCATTGTCATGTATAACGCGCTGCGTTATCTGTTTCCCGCCTGTCTAATTTTGGCGTTTTTTGGCGGTAAGCTAATCGGGGATTTCCTCAACTCATCTACCCAGCTATTTCGAGTTAAAATATTATCCATTATTGCTGTATTTATTTATACATTTTTTTACACCACATCCGTTAATGTATTAATCACCCATGATTCGCGATACATTGTTGAACAATGGATGACAAAAACCATTACCTCCAACGATTTTATTTTAGGAGCCGGTGACGCTAAATATTTACCCAGATTAGAAAAATTTAGCTCAGAAAGTCTCAAGCGCCCGACTCTGGAAACTCTCAAGCAGAAAGATCCAGATTATATTATTGGCACGAGTGCCTATGATAGTCGTCGCTTTGAAGCCAATACCCCTGAGTCTGAATTTTTCTCTCAATTAGAGACAGAAGAACTCGACTACGATTTAGTGTTTCAGTATAAAGCCAAGCCGCAATGGGATTTACTCAATCATGAAGAATTAGGCTATCGACATATCAATCGTATGTACGTTTACTCCAACTTTGATAAAATTAATCCGGAGATCAGGATTTACCAAAAGAGTAGTCAGTAAGTCATTCATCCTTGGTAAGAGTTTTAGCGAAATTTAGGTATCCCAATCTCAAGGCTGAATAGCCTATATCCGATTACTGCGTTTGTCAATCATATCTGCCAAAAGCGCAAACATACCGATTTGGGTAGCCGCAACAAAAAGGATCAGAGTCGATTCCGTTAAATCCTGGCGAATAAAGACATCTTGAAACAGTGAGATTAAGAAGCCAGCAAAGAATAAACTTGCCACCGGAAAAAAGATTCGCATGGGTGCAAAATATACACCCATCCGGAGAATTAACTGAATAAACCCTAAGGTGTCGCGGATTGGCTTAATTTTGCTTTTGCCAACTCGATGATAGTAATCAATCGGTTCATAATGGACGATATAATTATTCGTGAGCATGGCAATTGTAATCGTGGTGGTAAAACTGAAGGTATCCGGGAGAATCGTCAAGAAACGTTCTACCACAGGCTTGCGGAACACACGCATTCCACTATTTAAATCAGGAATGCGATACTTCGTCACCCACTGGGCGAAGCGGACAAGAAACCACTTGGGAATCTTGCGAATTCGGGAATAACGAACATTAGCTCCAATCCTCGCCCCAACTACCATATCGGCTTGATTTGCCAGTTTTACTAAGTCGGGAATGCGTTCATTCGGATAGGTGCCATCGCCGTCTGTAATCGCGATAATCGAGTATTTGGCATATCGAATTCCTGTCTTTAGTGCTGCACCATATCCTCGATTGATTCCATGTTGGATTACTTGAATCGTGGGATACTGTTGTAAAATTTTACCCGTGTGATCGGTTGAACCGTCATTGACGACAATAATTTCCGACTGACAGGGTACAGACTTGAGAATGCTCTGCAAGTGTTCCAGTGTAGCCCCAAGACTTTTTTCTTCATTATAGAGGGGGAGGATCAGCGAAAAATCAGGGAAAGTTCCTGACACTAAGGTGGATACCTCACCCCATTGCTGACTATCTGGCATTACTAATCTATTCCCCGGACGAAATAAGAGTTTAGCTTATTTCAGGATACCATCCTGACTGGCTCTCCCTTAAATCGATGATAACCGTTTCGCCTTAGCTAATTTTTTTTTGAGGGTGGGAATTCAATTTTTAATAATTTTATAAAAGGCTCTAATCAACGACTCATTGCCAAGCTAGGCGACATGGCATAATTCAGGAACGGGTTGTACTTTTTCGCGTTTGCTACTGCCAACTTTATAAGATTTTACAACAGAAAGCTCGAAAAGCTGGGAGGCATTCAGGTGTGAGTATGGTTCAAGGGATTCAGGCATAGCTTGGTAACAATGGGGACAAAACCAGTAGACTTGGTGAGAGCGAATGTGCCTGAGTAAGGTGTGTGAGCAACAAAGACATGTATGACTAAACATCTTCTTCCTTCCTATTTGCAGTAGAGTTCAGTTCCGGTACAATACCGTTATTGGCGTTGTTTGACGAGACTGTAGGGTGTGATACAATCTATGACAACTCTGCTTTATCTCTAGACTAAAACCGAAATCTGAGGAAATTCTGAGGATAAAAATCTGTTTCAAAAGTTTAGAGTTTCCTGACTGTGGTGAATCGGACAAGATTATTAAAAGAGTATTAAATAAAAGCTATTTAATTTATTTTTGTGATACGCAATCAGGCGGATCAGGGGTCACAGTGTCAAACCGGGGTGTCAAAATAGGGATTCGATCGCGATCGCACTGTAGATAGTAGTATGCCCCAACCCAGGATCTGCCGCATCAATGGCGGAATAACGGGTTGGGGCAAACGTCACGCGAAAGCAAGAATACAGTATGGTTATCCATTACTCGGCTAGCAACCCCAGCCCAACCCAACCCGCAAACCCGACTTCATGCCCATTTCAGGAACAAAAGGGGGATTCTGATGCTTGTGCATTTCTAGCCATCTTCAATGACTCCCTCGATGCCATGGTTATTACCGACAGTCGGGGAAAAGTACTCAAGGCAAATCGGACAGCTTGTGAGTTATTTAAATTATCTCACGATCAACTGCTGCATCGCCATATCAAGGAGACTACACCGATTAGTATTCATCACTGGCGCCCCTTTCTCGCCCAAGGGCGAATCACCCATAACTTTTGTCTGTGGCGTTCCGATGGGACTCAACGAGATGTAGAATTAGAAGGCATCGCCAATATGTTGCCAGATCATCATCTATTAATTTTTCGAGATGTAACCGAACGTCAGCAAGCGGAAAAGGCATTGCGGCAATCGCAGTATGTCATTGAACAAATTAGTCAATCCATTTCCGCTATTGTTTATATTTACGATATCATCGAACAACGGAATATCTATAGTAATCGCACCATTACTGATATTTTGGGGTATTCTCCGGAAGCAGTCCAAGCCATGGGAGACACCCTGTTTACGCAACTGATGCACCCGGACGATTTAGCCAACGTATCGGCACGAATGGAACGCTTGGCGACAGCTTCAGAGCGAGAAATTATCGAAACCGAATACCGAATGCGTCGTGCAAATGGGGAATGGTGCTGGCTTTATAGCCGAGATACAGTGTTTACCAAAACTCCCGATGGCAAACCCCAACAAATTTTAGGCGTCGCCACCGATATTACCACGATAAAATTAGCTGAAACCAAAATATTAAGCTTGAATGCTGAATTGGAACAACGGGTGAAAGAACGCACTGAAGCCTTACAGCAAGCCAATGAAAAACTCAAACGAGAAATTCGCGATCGCCAACAGGCTGAAAAAACTCTACGAGAGAGTGAAGAACGATTCCGGTCTATTTTTGAGAATGTCTCGGTGGGAATTGCCCTGCTGGATCTCGACGGGTATATTCTGACAGCAAACGAAGCCAATTGTCGGTTCCTAGGCTACTCCCCCGATGAAATTATCGGGATGCATTTTTCTCGGTTGACTCACCCAGAAGACTTATCTCTGGATACCGACTTATTTGATTCAATCGTGTGCGGAAAACGCACAAACTACACCATCGATAAACGCTATCTGCGCCAAGATGGGGCTTGTGTTTGGGGTCGGATCACGGTATCGGTAATTAAACATGATGATGGTTCACCCCGATATATTGCCATCGTTTGTGAGGATATCAATGATCGCAAACAAATGGAAGAGGTATTGCGAGAAAGTCAGCAGAAATATAAAACCCTGTTTCAAATCTTTCCGATTGGTATTTCTATTGCTGATCAAGGGGGAAATATTATTGAAGCCAATGAAGCCAGTCAGGAAATTTTAGGACTATCCCGCCAAGAACACACCAGTCGTACTTATGATGCTCCCAATTTGCCCATTATTCGACTCGATGGTACTCCCATGCCAGCCTCTGAATTTGCCAGTGTTCGCGCTTTAACCGAAAACCGAGTCATTGAAAACATGGAAATGGGAATCGTCAAAGCCAAGGATAAAATCACTTGGATTAGCGTCACCGCCGCCCCCATTCCTCTCCCCGATTACGGCGTTGCCATTGCCTACATTGACGTTAGCGATCGCAAGCGCATGGAAAAGGCATTACGGGAAAGCCAACAAAAATATAAAACCCTGTTTCAAATCTTACCCATTGGCATTTCAATCACCGATAAACAGGGGAATCTGATTGAAGCGAATGCGGCGAGTGAGAAAATTTTTGGGCTATCGGTTTCTGACCGAATTCATACCAAATATGTTTCGCCCAACTTGAAAGTTATCCGACCGGATGGTACGGTGATGCCACAAGCAGAATTTGCCAATGTTAGAGCGTTAACCGAAAACAAAGTTATCAAAAACCATGAATCGGGAATCGTTAAGCCAGATGGAAAAATCACTTGGATCAGTGCCACAGCTTCACCCATTCCCTTACGCGATTCCGGTGTGGTTGTTGCCTATTTAGATATTACCGAACGCAAGCAAGCCGAAGAAGCCCTCCAGAAAGCGACAGAATTAGCCGTTCGAGAAGCCAAACGCAGCGAAATTGCTAACCGTGCCAAAAGCGAATTCTTGACCAATATGAGTCATGAACTCCGCACGCCGTTAAATGGTATTTTAGGGTATGCTCAACTGCTCAGACAAGACACAACCTTAACTAACCAACAGCACCATAATTTGACCATCATTCACCAATGTGGTGAACACCTGCTCACGTTAATTAATGACATTCTCGACTTAGCTAAGATTGAAGCGCAAAAGATGGAACTCTATCCCACAGAGTTTCACTTGCCGAACTTTCTCCATAGTCTTGCTGATTTGTTTCAGTTACGTGCCCAACAAAAAGATATTATCTTTACCTATCAAGTGCTTTCGCCACTTCCGAATGGGGTGATGGCGGATAACAAACGACTGCGACAGGTTCTGTGTAATTTACTCAGTAATGCGATTAAGTTTACGGAGCGGGGTGATGTGACATTTAGGGTGAGTGTTGTTAATCGAACCCATGTAAAATCTGTCTCTACAAATCATACCCTCGAAGCAAAAATTAGTCAGGGCGGGTTTTGTACAAACGTTACCATCAATAGTCAAAATCAAGTCCCTAAACCCGCCCCTACAAACCCTGATCTTGATCCAAGCGAAGGGTTAAGAATCAACCATCAACCATCAGCAAAACTTCGCTTTCAAATTAAAGATACAGGTGTGGGTATTGAGCCAAGTCAATTAGCCCAAATCTTTTTACCCTTCCATCAAGTCAGCGCTCATAGCCATGCGACTGAAGGAACGGGACTAGGATTGGCGATTAGCCAGAAATTAATTCAACTGATGGGGAGTGAAATTAAGGTGAAGAGTATTCCCGGTAAAGGAAGTGTATTCTGGTTTGATATTAATTTACCCTTAGTATCAGGATGGCAGGAACCCAATCCATCTACCCAACGCCGGATTACAGGTTTCAAAGGGGACAAACGGAAATTAATGATTGTGGATGATAATAGAGTTAATCGTGCTCTATTGCGGGCGATGCTAAAGCCTGTAGGGTTTGAAATCTTAGAGGCGGTTGATGGTCCAGATTGTTTGCACAAGGTTGTCGAGTTTTATCCTGATCTGATTTTAATTGACTTAGTGATGCCAGGGATAGATGGATTGGAAACCACGCGCCGAATGCTAAAGTTACCCCAACTCCAGGATAGGGATATCGTCGCGATCGCGCTTTCTGCAAGTGTCTACCCCCAGATTCAGCAGGAGAGTCTCGCCGCCGGGTGTCGGGGTTTTCTCGCCAAGCCTGTGGAAACCCAGCAACTTCTCGACGCGATCGCGCACCATTTAGAACTAGAATGGATTTATTCCCAACCTCAATTCCCCTCCCCAACTGAGGCGACTACTCTAACCCAGACGCCGATTATTTCCCTACCCTCATCAGAAATTACAGCATTAGCTGATTTAGTTAAAATGGGGGATATCCAAGGCATTATCGAACGCGCTGAATCTCTAGCCCAACAAAATTCGCAATTTGAACCCTTAACCAGCCAAATTTGTCAGTTAGCGAGAGGGTTTCGATTGAAACAACTGCGGGAACTGATTCAAGATTATCTTGTTGATGGTTGATAGTTCATGAATCACTATATGTCTGAATTGTTTGCTTGTTTCATCATTGATCATTGCTTATGACCATTCAAGTTCCGGATAAAAGTAAACTGCTTATTGTCGATGATAACCCCACCAATTTAGGGTTTCTCTTTGAGTATTTAACTAAATCTGACTTTAAAGTCTTAGTCGCTTTAGATGGAGAAAGTGCGATTGAACAAGTGCACTATGCCCAGCCGGATCTGATTTTATTAGATGTAATGATGCCGGGATTGGATGGATTTACAACCTGTAAATGCCTAAAATCTGATCCATCAACTCAAGATATTCCCGTAATTTTTATGACCGCACTCTCCGATACTGTCGATAAAGTCCAAGGCTTTAAAATTGGTGCGGTTGATTATATCACCAAACCCCTACAACCGGAAGAAGTATTGTGTCGCGTCCAAACCCATCTTGCCTTGAGAAATCTGCAAAAGCGACTCATTGACCAAAATCAAAAACTATTGCATTCACAAGAGAAGGAACGGCAAAGATCCTTAGAACTTGAGCAGGCATTAAAAAAATTACAACAAACCCAACTTCAACTTATCCAATCTGAAAAAATGTCAAGTTTGGGTCGGATGGTTGCCGGAATCGCCCACGAGATTAATAATCCGTTGAATTTTATCTACAGTAATGCCTCAATTACAAAAAATTATCTGGAAGAACTCTTACACTTACTTCATTCTTATCAACGCACCTACAACAATCCCCTCCCCGAAATTGTTGCAGAAACTGAAGCCATTGACCTGGATTTTTTGCAGTCAGATTTACCCAAAATTCTCAACTCAATGCAAGTGGGAGCGGAACGAATATGTCAGATTATTCTGTTGTTGCGGAGTTTTGCTCATTTGGATGAATCCGATTTTAAATTAACGGATATTCATCAAGGAATTAATAATACACTATTTTTGTTACAGCACTGTCTTAAATCTAAGTCAGACCGACCAGCTATTCGAGTGATTAAAGAGTATATCGATCTGCCTAAAATTGGCTGTTATGGGGGTCAGCTCAACCAAGTGTTTACGTATATTATCACCAATGCCATTGAAGCCATTGATCAGCAGAAAGAGAAATGGGGAATAGGCAAGAATGGGTTTGAATCGAGTCCGCCAACGATTTGGATTTGTACGGAAATTAAAGACAATACCAATGTGGTTATTAAAATTGCCGATAATGGTTTAGGGATGAATGATCAGGTCAAACGCCAAGTCTTTGATCCTTTTTTTACGACCAAGCCTGTGGGTTCAGGAACAGGGTTAGGTTTGGCTATTAGTTATCAGATTATTGTAGAAAAGCACAAAGGTCAATTACAGGTGAATAGTCAACTGGGAAAAGGAACAGAATTTGTGATCGAGATCCCCTTGGGTTTGGATGAGAAATCTCAATCAGGAATGATGGATAAAGAACGTTTTTTAGAGTAATTCTCAATACCTTGCTGTTTCTTTCTGTTCCTTCCTGTTTCTTAATCTCTTAGCCTAATGTCCTACAGCCAGTTTACACTTGCCAAAGCCGTGGCAGATTTTAATCTCGTCTTGGTTGAGGTTCCGCAATTTCTGCCCGAAGTTGCTCCGATTACACCGTCACCCACATTAACGGAATTCCTAGAAACGAGTCTGCCTTTAACAGCCACAGGGAGTGAAAAGGCGCGATCTGAGGGCATTATTTACCCAATTCTCTGGGAAGTAAAACGTCTTTTATTTTCTCAAGTTAGCTTGTTTTCAGGAGAAGAGTTTGATGTCGATTCCACTGTGGGTTTAAATGGGATCTGTGATTTTATTTTGTCTCGTTCCGTTGAGCAACTTTTTATTCAAGCCCCAGTGGTAATACTGACTGAAGCGAAGAAAGCAGATATTCGCACGGGATTAGGTCAATGTGTGGCGGAAATGGTAGCGGCGCAACGGTTTAATGCGGCGGCGGAACGTTCGATTACAACCGTGTATGGCTGTGTAACCAGTGGTACGCAGTGGCGGTTTCTGAAGCTGGAGGGACAAACGGTAACGATTGCGCTAACCGATTATCCGTTACCTCCAGTTGATCAGATTCTGGGATTTCTAATTTGGATGGTGAGGGAAGGTTAATTGTAGGGGCGGGTTTAGCCGTTTACTGAACGGGTGTATCCACAACTGATCAACAAAACCCGCCCTCTTTTTGTTTTGATTTGAACTAAATGACATAAGACATAAGACAAATTATGCCGTCTTGAAAAACCGGATAATTTCGCGAATGTGATCCAGGAATTGACTATCTGTGGTTAATTGCGCGATCGCTTGTTGGGCTTCCCGGGCTAGACGCCTGTGTTCCGCCTCATTCTGGGCTTCGAGTTGATCAAAAGAAGCGCGGAGACGGGCGACATCTTTGCGCGTTTCTTCCCAGTTACGGTTCTGCATCGCTACCCAAGACTGCTTATTTTCGGGATCGAGTTGGGGTTGGATCTGTCTGATATCCTGTTCTAAGTTTGAGACGCGATCGCGTAGTTGATACACATCCTCACGAGGATACTTAAACTCCCGGCGAATCATCGCTAAACGGGCAGCTAAATACTCATAGAGTCGGATTGCTGGGCGTAAGGCGGTTAACAACAATGCTGCACCCGAACTCACATAACCTACCGCACTAATCCCCATAGCCGCTAGCGTGTAAAGCCCAATGGCAGATAGAATATGTAAAGCTATCGCCACCCAGAGCGATCGCGTTGCTACCACTTGAGCATAATTAACCTGTTTGGTGTCAATCTGCATCCCCTTTTCCGCCGATTGCGCCGCATCTACTAAAACAGACTTGGCTTCAAAGTGGACATTCCAGGGAACTGTCACAACCACCAATAGCCACCAAAAACTGGCAACTCCAATCACCCAATCCAGAAAATGTCCGGCGCTGATATGCAACCATTGCAGGATGCCAAATATCAGTAGGGTAATGATTCCCAATGCCCCACTCCATCCGATAAAGTTGAATAACATATCCTGTGACCTGTAAGTGTGAAACGTTTTCCCCGATCATGCTTAGCGGTTCTAGGAATAGGGGTTCAGCTTGTGATAGTTTCTGTTGTTTCACAAGGATGCACCGGATCGGATTGATTGTTAAGAAATATTAAATAAACGCTAAAAACTGAGGAATCTGGGAAACTTTTATATGTCTGAGTCATCACAGACGTTGTGCAGAGGAAAGTTTTGAAGGACTATAAACCTACAAGGATTGAAGCGGACAAGATGAGAAAACGTGCATTTTTCACACAAGTAGCCACCCTAGCCACGATCGCCCTATCTAGCGTCATCGCGAATAAATCAGTGGCGGCGACATTTGAGCAAATTCCGGTTGAGCAAAATAAATTTATTGCGGTTGCTGCACCTTTTGGCGAGAGTTCCCATCAACTGTTGATTATCGAACAAAAAAGCAATGCGCGGCAATGTTGGAGTGAAAGTGGCAGTAATCCTGTTATCGTTGATCCCTTATTATTAAACTTTGACTTTAGTGGGATTTGCGGACGTAGCACCGATAGCAATGGCTATTCAATCCGCATGGCGGGTGAAGATTTGGGCTTAGATTATTTACTAAGAATTGTTGAACGCAATGGTGAATTGGTACTGATAGGAACAAATAGCCGCGATCGCAGCGCCCCAGAGGTTATAGTCGGTAAAACCCAAGGATTAGCCAATGGGTTTGTCAAAATAGTCTTAGAACCCGGTTGGGACTTTGCCCGACGTTCCTATCAAGGTAAACCATTGGGTCATATTTATCTGGCAAATAGTCAACCCTTAAGCAGTATTGGTACAGGTAGCGGTTCCGGTACAGGTTCTAACCCAGGCACAGGTTCCGGTACAGGTTCTAATCCAGGTTCTAACCCAGGCACAGGTTCAGGGACTGGCAATCCAATGGTAACCTTTCCTGATGTTGCCAATGACATTTATGCCAATGAAATTCAGCAAGCCGTGGCAATGGGATTTATTGCTGGATTTAGAGAAGATAACACATTTAGACCGCAAGCGGCTTTAACTCGTGAACAATTGGTTTCGATTATTTTTGAGGCACTGAATCAACTTCCCAACGCCAATCTAGAACTTCCTGCTCAAGTTACCTTTGCCCCTTATCCTGATGTTAATCCCTCCCGATGGAGTGCGGCGAAAATTCAATGGGCGCGGGATAATAACATCATTAGTGGTTATGCGGATGGAAAATTTCGACCCACACAATCGGTGACTCGTGCTGAACTGATGGCAATGGAACGACGGGCGGCGGAGTTTGCCTTAACCCTGCAAGGTCAGCCACCGACGCTGACAGCGAATCAGTCTGCTTTACAGTTTAGCGATATTCAGGGTCATTGGGCAGATGCACTGATTACTCAAATGTCTGCTTATTGTCGAGTGGCGTCTCCGTTAAATGAAAGGGGGAGTGATTTTTATCCGAATAGCCAAGCCCAACGGAATTATGCGGCGGCGGCGACGGTGCGAATGCTTAATTGTGTGAAATGATTGGTCATTGGTCATTGGTCATTGGTCATTCGTCATTTGTTTGAATTGTATGTCAAATAATGTCCGAACTTTGGGGAATGGTGTTTCCAAAATGGGATGCTCCCCAAGAAACCGCTAGTTTAGCACACGCTTGTCCGGAAGAACCAACTAGATCAGGGCACGATAGTATCGTGCCCCTACTAAATTAATTATCCTTAAGCTGTGGTAGGGACACGGCATTGCCGTGTCCTATTATCACCATCGTAGTCTAAACTTCAGTTGATTAGCAAGCGTTTTTCTTCAAAGAAAGCCTATGAAACACCGAGCGTGTTACCGAGCGTGTTACTGAGCAAAGTCGAAGTGTTCCCTATTGCCTATTCCCGCTTCGCGTAGCGCTATATTCACTTACCACGGACTTCCAACTAAAGTAAACGCACTCCAATAATAAGGATGAGTGAGTTCCTTTTCTCGCAAATTAGCTAATTCTGGCGGTAAGGCAATCCGATGATTGGGTGTAATCAAATAACCCTCTTCTAATCGCACTTGTCCGCGAATCATGGCTAATTGTGCCTGTCGTAATGCTTCTGCTTTGAGTGGCGATTGCTGTAATTGTTCATAAAAACCTGTCATTAATCCTAAGGTGCCTTCATCACTGACATACCATAAACTACCTAGGGCAGATTTAACCCCAGCTTGTACCGCTAACCCGGTAAATCCTAACTCCGCTTCTTCATCCCCTAAAGCCGTCCGACAAGCACTTAATACCATCAGTTCAGCACTGGGGTCATGTAATCCTAATTCGCGGATATCACTCAGTCTGAGTTTACGATCCCAAAACTGAATATAAGAAGAACTGGGTTGACCTGATTTAAATTCGCCGTGGGTGGCTAAATGGATAATTCCAAAGGGTTGAGATGCCCTCGCTCTTTTCAAATTAGCGGCAGTAAAGGTTTCATTCAAGAAGGATTCACCTTGCCATAATTGAGTCGCGATCGCGGATAATTCAGTGGGGACAGCCGGTAAGGGGTTTTGGTCAGTAAATTTGGACGCACCCATAGCTAAAACCTTTAAATCTCTCACATCTCGATAACGGGTATCGGTGAGGGAAAGACTAGGCATGAAACCAATACTATAGTGTTCAATTATAAATTTATCCCCATCATGCAAAACTGCCAGGGGTAGGGAACGCAATCCCTGATCCATAATGAAGGCTAGATTATTAATCTCTTGCGTCTTTAATTCTGTCTCTAAGGGTGCAATTAGCCATTGATAAAACTGTTGGGCATAACGTTGATAGGGACGAGGGATGTGAGTATCAGTAACGGTGCGACGCAATTTGTCAGCGGTATCCATTACCTTTTCGCGGGTTGCACCGGGTATCGGGTGGCGTATGAGTTGCCCCTTGGCGGTGACAAGGATAATTTCCAGTTGATCACTATTTCGTGAGGGAGACTCCTGGGCTGAAGATTTACTGTCTTGACTGGCAATTGTGGTGGGTACAAATACAGCATAAATAAGCGCAGGTTTAGCCCCTGTAGCTTGTTCGATACGATGTAGAGTTTCCCTGGCATCTGCTAAAGTCAGAATGGAAATATCCTTGAGTTCCAGATAGGTTTCATAGTCACGAGTTAATGATTCCTCCCATTGGGCAACCTGGGCATCAATTTCAATTAGGGGGAGTTCCTCGAGTTCGTCTTCGTCGGTATAGAAAGGGGCTTCAGTGACAGGTTTGATTAAATTAACGAGATTGATAGGAGGATTCGTTTCGGAAGTGATGAACTCCGGAGGCAAAATTGGTGGAGTTACCGGAATTGGAGACTCTGTAACCGGAGTCGGGGGTGTTACCGGAATCGGTGGAGAATCAACGCTGATAATTTGAATATTGCCCACCTTCTGAGTAAATAGAAAAGATTGAGTGGGGGAAATCGTGAAATCGCCATTGGTAATTGTTCCCCTAGTTCCATTGGTTATCCCATCACCCACGATGAAGGGAATAACACCATCTCCACCATGTCTGAGCGTAATAGAATCTCCACCCAATCCCCCAGCCGTAGAGATGCTGGCGTTAATCCCATTCTGGTCAATAAATGTTCCCGTAGCGCGGAAAAATTGACCAGCAGTACTATCAACTTGACCGCCTTGACCACTATTTCCTCCTTGGGCGTTGATCCAGGTAACTTGAATATCGCCAATGGGGTCTAAGGTAACATTACCGCCATTACTGATAGTTCCGCTACTATTAATTTTTCCTGTTGTAATTGCAGTCGCCGCATCAATTAAAATATCACCGCCACTGAATCCAGAACTGTTGAGATCATTAGTGATAATTTCTCCATCACGACTGGTTAACGTAATAGTTGCGCCTTGACCATTTCCACCGGAACTAGCATCAATATCACCAGTAGTAATATCTTGAACAGCGCTTAAACTAATCGCTCCCCCATTGTTAGTTTGATCATGACTATCGAGGATGCCGCTACGAGTATCAATTGACCCGTTGCTGGTTAGAGTAATCGCCCGACCTGGATTAATAATTGTACCTGTCTTAATGCTTTGATTCGCTTGCAGCGTAATCGTGGCATCTTGAGTGCCAGTCAGGGTAAAACCTGTGGTATCAATTGCCCCTGAACCAACTAGCGATCGCAAAATTACCGGAATCTTAAAGGTGATGTCATCTGCCAACGTAATTTTACCCTGATTATCTTCCCCACCAATCACCAGTTGCTCAAATCCATCTTGGAATATATTCAGTTTCTCCGTATCCAGATTCCAGGTATTACTATTACTATTGGTTGTATCTCCAACGGTTATATCGACTGTCGGCTCAAGGGGAGATAATACCACCGTTCCAGTTCCTTGGATTTGTGGCGTTTGCGGGATATCTGAAGTATCAACGACCCGAATTTCATCAGCAATCAAGGTGGTTGTACTCTCTCCAGTTCCGCTAGCTTGAATAAAACCATCTTGCACATTAATTCCTGCTGCACCATTAGCACCAATTCCCTCCAGCGTTAGATGTCCGTCGGCGGTTGTTTCTACACCACCGCCTCTTAAATCAATGCCATAGTTACTGTCTCCTGTTCCTTTACCGACTCCGATTAGAGTAATCGCACCATCCCTCGCCGTAATTCGAGAAAGATTACTCTGGTTAGGATCTATTTCCTGAATTCTAATCCCGTGATTTTCGGTGATTCCCGCGCCAGCAGTTCCCTCAATCGTAATATTGCCCTTTCCAGTTACCTCAACAATAGAACCCCGAAACAGTTCAACCCCATGGTTAAATTGATCCGGTCCAATTCCCCCCTCACCAATAAACTGAATATCCCCCTCTCTGGTACTAACTAAACCACCTAAATCAACTTTGATCCCTTGACTACCATGTAACGTTCCTTCTCCTCCATTCCCTCCAGTTCCCTCAATAATAATCGTTCCTGTTCCTGTAGACTGGACAATTCCGCCCTGACTACCAATAGAAACCCCATAATGTAAACCATTATCCCCAGAACCCCCAGTGCCGATCAGATGAATGATGCCATCTTGCGAAGACACAGTAGCGTTCTTAATCGATATGCCCCGATTTCCTAGAATATCTGGGCTAAAATTACCGCCGTTTCCCCCTGTACCGTTTAAGGTAATTGTTCCTTCTCCAATCGTTTCGACTCGACTATCATCAATAATGTGGATACCAGAAATACCCGAGGTCGTATTTTCTTCAGTTCCCCCTCTACCGATAATCGAAATATGACCTGTACCTGACTCAACAGTTCCTGACGCGATCGCAACCCCAACCTGATTCGGTATAATTCCCCCAGAATCCGTCTGTATCTCTGCCGATGGGGTTACCTCCACCCCAGTTTCCACCGTATTCCCCGAACCCGTTAACAACGTCGCTAAATCCAGAGGGTTTGTCGGTAACGCTAACCCCTCATTATTCCTCGGTAACTCCACCTCGAAACTTAACACTTGCCCAGGTTGGGAAATTTTCACCAAACGAGAATTCGGCACAGCCGCGATGGTAATTGTTCCCCCGGATGCCGTCAACGTTCCTGTATTAACCACTTGTCCACCCAGTAGGGCTAAATCCCGTCCAGGTGCAACCGCCAATTCACCCGCATTAATAATTATGCCCCGTTGGGATAAGTCAAAGGCAAATTGACTGGGATCTCCGACCAAGTTCTGATAGTTATTATCACCCAATGCATTAAACCAGTCATTGCCAAATCCAATTCCTGTCGCCGTTGTTGCCGTAAAATTAGCCGGGACATTGAGTTGAGCATTAGCACCAAAAACAATTCCCGCTGGATTCATTAAATATAAGTTTGCCGTTCCCCCGGTTACCTGAATCAATCCGTCAATAATGGAAGGATTTTCGCCAATCACTCGTCCCAGAATATTTCTCAGCTCCGGAGTTGCCAGAAAATTAGCAACTTGATCTGAATCAATACCAAACTCTTGGAAACTGTGGAATAAATTCGTCCCATCCCTTGACAAACTGCCACCTCTAATATCAAACTGGTTGTCATCTTGGGTGACAGTTGTTCCTGTACCGTTAACGCCTGTGGCTTCGATAATGGATTGAGCCAACACTGGAGCAGCTGTTACCAGTCTTACAGTTCCAGTTAAGAGAGTCAACAGGCAGATTTTGCACCACTGAGCAGATTTCATCAGGTTAATTGTTTGTGACAAACAGACTGTATTTTATCCCAGTGTTTGGCTTGATTTTTCCTCTAGCAACAAAAATCTAAAAAACGCTAAAACAATTTATAATATAACGGTGTTAAATAAGTTGTGTAATCTTTTATTGCCGATGACGCACCGAGCGTGTTACTGAGCGAAGTCGAGGTGTTGCCTATTCCCTGTTCCCTAATCACTCAAAACCGCTAAATGCAAAATCCCATCCCCCTGATTCGCCAACGGATTCTGCGTGTGACCAATCACTAAACCATAAAAGGGTGCATACGCTTTAATGCTATTCTCACCAAAGGCATCGGAAATAATACACAAAGTTTGCTTTTTGTCAACTCGCTGACCCAACTTAACAGTAAGGCGCAAAATCCCACTGCGGGGCGCTCGTACCCACTTACTTTGCTTAACTTCTAATGATGGATGTAAAGACTCAGGGAACGCCAACTCAATCATCTTTAGCCCCACCATCATTCGGAGGATGCCTTCGACACCAATTGCGATCGCATCCGGGTCAAACCGCAACGCCTCACCCCCCTCATACAAGAGGATTGGGATACCTCGCTTCGTCGCGGCTTGGCGCAACGATCCATCACGCACCGTTGAATGCATCAGCAGGGGTGCAGCAAACGCTTTAGCACAGTAATAGGTTTCTGGATCATCTAAATTCGCCCGGATTTGCGGTAAATTCGTGCGATGTTGAGCCGCTGTGTGCAAATCAATCCCATGGGTACAGCGACTCACTATTTCTGTCATAAACAAATTCGCCAACCGAGAGGCTAAAGAACCACGAGAGGAACCAGGAAACGAACGATTTAAATCTCTGCGATCGGGCAAATAACGGGATTGTTCAATAAAGCCAAAAACATTAACAATTGGCACCGCAATCAGGACACCATGAAGCTGAGAAGGATTAATCCGTTCCAAGACTTGACGAATAATTTCCACCCCATTAATTTCATCGCCATGAATCGCCGCACTCATCCACAGTCGTGGACCAGTATTCGCGCCATTAATCACAGTAATCGGTAACGAGAGTAGCGTTTGCGTTGGTAGACGGGCAACCGGAATTTCTGTGCGCTTCCGTTCTCCGGGCGCAACACGAATTCCACCAATTGTTAGAGTTTCATGATTCACAGTTAAATGTAGAGACGCGCCATGGCGCGTCTGTGTGTAGGGGCGGGTTTCACGATTATCATTTCTTCCCTCACCCTTTCTTTAACTAAACCCGCCCCGACTAACTTTTGCATACAACAAACAAAGGACGAATGACGAAGGACAAAGGACAAACTAATACTGAATGCGATCGCGCGTTTTGCCAGATGCTGCATTCTTCTGCAAAAACTCAATAATTTTCCCCGCCACATCCACACCTGTAGCATTTTCAATCCCTTCTAAACCAGGAGAAGAGTTAACTTCCATCACCACCGGACCATGATTAGATCGCAACAAATCCACACCCGCAACCCTTAATCCCATCGCTTTCGCCGCCCGTACCGCCGTACTGCGTTCCTCTGGAGTTAACTTAATTTGTTCAGCATTACCGCCCCGATGCAGATTGGAACGAAATTCCCCCGGTGCGCCTTGTCGCTTCATCGACGCCACCACTTTGTTATCAATCACAAAGCAGCGAATATCCATACCCCCCGCTTCTTTAATAAACTCCTGCACCAATATATTGGCATCTAAACCGCGAAACGCTTCAATCACCGACTTCGCCGCTTGATGAGTTTCCGCGAGAACCACACCAATCCCTTGAGTCCCTTCCAGCAATTTAATCACCAGCGGCGCACCGCCCACAATTTCAATTAACCCATCAATATCTTGAGTGGAATTAGCAAACCCAGTCACCGGAAGTCCCACACCTTCACGGGAGAGAATCTGAAGACAGCGTAACTTATCGCGGGAACGAGAAATGGCTTGGGATTCATTCGCCGCGAACACCCCCATCACTTCAAATTGCCGCACCACAGCCGTCCCATAAAACGTCTTAGACGCACCGATGCGAGGAATAATCGCATCCAACTCTTCCAAAACTTTCCCCTGATACACCACCTTTGGCTTATGAGACGTAATATTCATATAACAGCGCAGGTAATTTATCACCCGCATGTCATGACCCCGCGCTTCCCCCGCTTCCTTGAGGCGTCGCGTGGAATACAACGAAGCATCCTGGGACAAGATAGCTATTTTCATATACAAACTAAAAACTATTAAATCGTTTGCTTAATTTTGCCCTTCCTGGTTGAACTTTGGACAAAAGACAGACCCGCATCAACTAAAAAGCGTTTGCGGACGGCTTGACGCCCTAACAGCATCCGGAATCCCATGACATCCCGGTTAGTCAGGGTAAGTTCAATCAACCAGCGCTCCCCGTTTAGTTCTACCATAGTTTGGATAACAGGTCGTAACTGGGCGTGACCCCCAGAATTGCGAACCTGTCGCTGGTCAATCAGTTCAGCTTCGGTGGAAACTGTGCGATGGGTATCGCGTTGATCGGGATGGACTTTAAACCGAACCATAGTTTTGCCATCCCGTGAGAAGGTTTCGACATCAAAAGCGTGTAAGGCGGAGGAACGCGCCCCGGTGTCAATTTTAGCTTTAATCTGGGCAATTCCTAGATCCGGCAAGGCGACTCGTTCCCGCCAGCCGATAATGGATAAGGATTTGGACATAAATTTTGTTCACACTTGCTGGAATAGGGTTAGTAACTGTAACCTATGTAACGGAAAACACTTACGTTTTATTGGCGGCGCTGGCGTTATCTGTAGGGGTAGGGCAATTCAAAACAATACCCACCCGTGTCAACTTAAGGTGAGAAAGTCGGACTTGATATCACCCCATCGACTCTATCTGCTATCTTGAACGGGACTTGGTATAAATCAGCCCGAACCGTCTTTTTGCCAAGAAATCACCCTGACGTCGTAAAGGGTTTCGATCCAAACCTTGGCACCACATCTGGGACGATCGGGACGATAAACCACACGGCATCCTCCCGGTATTTCTACCTCATGACCATAGACATTCGTCTTGCCGCTTGGGTCTCCCTGCTCCTTTGCTCCCATCCCCGGTATTCTGTCGCACCACTTCTTCACCGTAATCACCGGCTGGCGTGAGTCGTTTTTTTGATTGGAGCGAATTCTTTGTGAGTTAACGTGAATAATCGTTTTCGCCGGCTTTCGGGGATTGCGCCAACGAGGCTGCGGACCTCTTTGACCAGGCTTAATTATCGGTTTGCCGTTAAATAGAGGCATTAACCACATCTTCCCAGTCTTGTAAGCACCTTCGACTCGACCCGCAAGCAACAGGACTCTCAGTCGAGCCGTAGAGATATTTAAAAGTTGAGCCGCTTGAGTTGTACCAACGATCATATTAACTATAATGATACCGTAATAGTTTTTATAACACGGTTAACACATTTTGATACTATTTTGTTCTACAACGCCGCCTATCGCCAAAAGAAGCTAAAATTCCCTTGACGAGTCTCAAGGATAAAGCAAAACCATGGCAAATTCATCTCCCATCCCCGTGGTTGTCAACGGTGCAGCGGGTAAAATGGGTCGTGAAGTGATTAAGGCAGTCAGTCAAGCCGAAGATATGACCTTGATTGGTGCCGTTGATCATAACCCGAACTATATGGGTCAAGATGTTGGGGAAGTCGCAGGTTGTGGTGCATTGGAAATTCCGATTCTGAATGACCTGCAAGCCACGCTAGTCATGGCGACTCAGGAGAAAGTGCAAGGGGTGATGGTGGATTTTACCCACCCTGACAGCGTCTATGAGAATGTTCGCACCGCGATCGCCTATGGAGTTCGTCCGGTTGTCGGTACAACGGGACTCACCAGTGATCAAATCAAAGACTTAGGCGAATTTGCCGAAAAAGCCAGCACAGGTGCCTTAATTATTCCCAATTTTTCTATTGGCATGGTCTTATTGCAACAAGCCGCCATCCAAGCCTCCCAATATTTTGACCACGTTGAAATTATCGAACTCCACCACAATCAAAAAGCCGACGCCCCAAGCGGTACAGCGATTCAAACCGCTCAACAATTAGCCGGATTGGGCAAAACCTATAATCCCGCTAAGGTCGAAGAAACCGAAAAACTGGCGGGGGCTAGGGGGAGTGTCGCCAATGACAACATTCGCATTCACAGTGTTCGCTTACCCGGTTTAATCGCTCACCAAGAAGTCATCTTTGGTGCTACTGGTCAAATCTACACCCTACGTCATGATACTAGCGATCGCTCTTGTTATATGCCAGGCGTCTTGCTTGCCATTCGCAAAGTGACTCAGCTCAAATCTCTCTTCTACGGATTGGATAAAATATTGTAATGTCATTCGTCCTTTGTCCTTTGTCTTTTGTGTTTTCTAAGTACTCAATGACCAATAACCAATGACCAATGACCAATAACCAATGACCAATGACCAATAACCAATAACCAATAACCAATGACCAATGACCAATGACCAATGACCAATGACCAATGACTAATGACTAATGACTAATGACTAATGACTAAAACCCATGCTAGTACCACTTACCCGCCAGACCTTTGAGCAACTCATTCCTGTGATTGCCACAAGTTCCCAGTATGCTTACTACTGGGGAAAATTCCCAGACTTTTTAAAGCGACTGCTGATTTCGGTTGTCGCTGTTGTCGTCGTATTGCTCTTAGGACTCTTTTTAGGTGAAGGGTTTGATCCCTTACGCTTTCTTTTAGGTATTATCACCGGGTTGTACTGGTTTTGGAGTCCTGTCTATTGGGCAAGTCGGCGTAATCTTGAGGTACGTCGCTATAAGTATAGTGGCTTCTGGCAAGGTCGAGTCTTGGATGTCTTTGTCACCGAAGAATTGATTGGTACTGAAGAAAATGTCAACAATCGGGGCGAGTTGGTGATTGTGGAAAATCGGGAGCGACGCCTGAATTTAGAAGTCGGTGACAAGAGCGGATTTAGCACACTGCTACAAGTCCCTCTGCGCCGCACTTACAAAGGCATTGTTCCCGGTCAAATTGCCCAGATGGTGGTGATGTCGAATCAGCCGGATTTATCCCGTATTGCCAACAACAGTGATATTTATATTCCTCGCTTGAATATCTGGGTAAGTGACTATCCTTACGTACAGCGCACTGTGTTTGATCAGGTTAGTCGCCAGTTAACTCAAGCTGAGGAGGACGATTATCCCGTGAATCGTGTGGTCAAGACTCGGCGTCGTCGGCGTTGAGGGAATGGGGAGATGGGGAAGCAGGGGAAGCAGGGGAAGCGGGGGAAGTATTAGTCAGGGCGGGTTTTGTACAAACGTTATCATCAATAGTGAAACGTTATTCCCTAAACCCGCCCCTACAACCCATACCCTCGAAGGATTCAATTTACACTGGTACTATCCTGCCCGTATGCCTGCCATGCTAAGTCTACCAGTCCATTCACAATAGCCGCCCCTACAACCGATGAACCTTTACGCCCTTCGATACGAATATGAGGCACCAAGGAATCTTCAAGTCGGGATTTGGCAACATCCACCTCAACAAATCCCGAAGGTGTACCAATGACTAAGGCGGGGCGGATTTCTTCGGCTTCAATCAGTTCTACCAACGCCGTTAGCGCTGTTTGCGCTTGACCCACCACAAAAATACCCTCTGGGTAGCGTCTGGCTAGGGTTTGAATTCCCCAAGCTGCTTTCGTCTTTTCTTTTTGGGGGCGGGTGATGGCTTCCATGCTGCAATAGACGGGATTGGCAAAGGTTTCTTGAATGTGAGGCGTAATTCCCACCTGTACCATTGGCACATCTACCACAATCGTAGTCCGAGCCGCTAGCGCCGCCGCGCCTGCTTGTAACGCACGTTCGGAAAAGCGAATCAGCTTTTGATACTCAAAGTCGGCTGTTGCATAAATCACCCGACGCACAATTTCGTATTCGGCGGGTGAAAAGGTATGAGCGCCAATTTCGCGATCGATAATTGCCAAACTTTGAGCATCTGTTCCGTGCCATTCCATGGTGTCTCTCAATGCCAAACCGATTTTTGAGCCGTGAAAACTTTAGGACTTAGGACTGACTCTAGGTCAGCTTCCTAGATAGCTTATCAGACTATTCTTACATGCAGTAGACCGAAACGGCTTGCGATCGCGCATTTTGCCTCTGAAAGATAATGTAGCCTGTCATACAAATTAATCAGACCGCCTGTTACAACAATCGACGCTATAGAGACGGTTTGGTTAGATGGGAGCAATATAGATTAAATTAATCTTGCCATCTGTAATATAGAATTGGCAATAACCCAGAAACAATAAACTTGTATCCCAAAGTCAGCAAGAGTTTCAGACTAATATGGCACGTCTGCACATAAATGAACAACCTGTAGGGGCGACCCGCTTGCATCAATGAACAATACCAATCCACTTAATGGGATCGGGTCGCCCTTTCTATAGGGTCAGGTTATCCTCTGCTTGTGTTTTGAACCGCTAGTCGAGACGTAGACTGATTCGTCTGGAACATCGCTTGCTATTACCCAACCAACGCTATAGAGATGGTTGGGTTAAACGGGAACAATTCTCTATTATAAGTAATCAAACAAAATTCAACTTCCTTTACAACTCCAAACGGCAAAGGATAAACTCTAATTTAATTTTTCTCCCATCTCCCCCATCTTTCTTCCCCAGCTTCCCAACTTCATCCCTCATCCCTCATCGTCAAAAAAAATCCGTTTTCCTGGAGTTGCGCCAGGGAACGGTTAAGATAAATTTGGGCGATCGTATCTTGGGGATTAATCCTCAACACCTCTTCAAACCGCTGTTTTGCTTGACCAAAGGCTTGCTTGGCGTAGAGAAACAACCCTTCCTCAAATATGGAGATCGTCGCTAACTTGCCCTCCTTAATCTTTAGCGAATCTCCATCAAACACTTCAAACACCGCTACCGCTTTTGACTTCCCCTTAACTTTAACCTGCTCCACAAACCGGAGACTATACTCGGTTGGATTATGTAAACGAGTTAACGTCTGTCCCGAAATTAATAACGACACCTTATACTGTTTCGTTAGTCCCTCCAAACGAGCCGCTAAATTCACATCATCACTAATCACCGTACTATCTATTCGGTGTTTTCCCCCAACTGTACCCAGCATCAATGAGCCAGTATTAATGCCAATGCCAATTCTGATAGGAGTATACCCTGATTGCAGACGACATAGATTATACTCATACAATTGCTGAACCATGGCAATTCCGGCTTGAAGCGCATCATCAGCAATCCCGCTAAAGAGTGCCATAATCGCATCGCCCATATATTTATCGATAAAGCCTTTATGTTCAATAATCGCTGGCTCCATCCGCTTTAAAAAGGCGTTAATAAATTTGAAATTCTCCTGGGGAGTCATTCGTTCCGAGAGAGTGGTGAAATCCCGAATATCAGAAAAAAGAACAGACATTTCCTGCTGAACTTGATCGCCTAATTTGACATCAACCACACTTTGTTTATTTAAAATCTGTAAGAATTGACTGGGAACAAAACGGGAGAAGGATTTATTCAGTTGGAACAGTTCATTCGTGAACTTGATTCGCTCCGCCTCCGCTTGTTTGCGAGACGTAATATCTTCTACAAACCCCTGATAATAAAGTGGAGTTCCCGACGCATCATATACAGTACGGGCGTTCTCACTAATCCAGATAATTGTGCCATCTTTGCGACAGATCATCGACTCAAACTCGCACACAACACCATGCTGCTGCATCCGTGTCATGAATTCCGGACGCCGACGGGGGTCAACGTAGAGTTGATAGTGAATACTGTTAATGATTGTCAGCAATTCTTCCGGGGAATCGTAGCCGTAGATGTGCGCTAAAGCGGGGTTAGCACTCAGATAACTACCATCCAGCGCAATCTGAAAGATTCCTTCTTGGGCGTTTTCAAAGATAGAGCGATACTTTTGTTCTGCTTTCACCAGTGCAGCTTCAGCTTCTTTCCGTAAACGCAACTCATTGTAGACATCGCTAATATCTCGACCTTCGATAATCAAAAACTCAATACTGCCATTGTCATTAATAATTGGTTTAATCGAAAAATCAATTGTTGCAATGCGTTGTTGTGCGCCTAAGATATCCACTTCATAACGGATAAACTTACCGCTAGCCGCTTGAGCAATGGCGGATTGTAACTGAGCTTGGGTTTCCCTGGAAATAGTCCACCAGTAACAGTCCCAAAACGGTTTTCCTGCCACATCCTCTAAATGCAATTCACCAAAATTCAGGGCAGTTTGGTTGACTTCTAGGACAATTCCGTCAACACTCAGCATTCCCGTAAACTGAAAAGTCTGATTGAAAATAGCCCGGAATTTTAACTCACTAGCACTGAGTAATTGAACAGATTGTTTTAGATCTTGATTTAAACATTTAAGTTGGGCGTTTTGTTCATCCAACTTTTTTTCTTGCAGATAACTATTAACGGCTTCTTTTACCGTCAAACTTAAGTCTGACGCCTGCCATGGCTTAGCGATATAACGATAGAGTTTGGCATACTTAATCGCATTGCCTACGGCTTCAATATCCGCTTGCCCGGTGAGCATAATTTTTAGCGTTTTCGGTGACAACTCATGAACACGCTTTAAGAGTTCATCCCCTTTCATCCCTGGCATGATATGGTCAGAGATAACCAAAAGAATCTCATAGTCATCGCCTAAGAGTTCTTCAACTAACTCTAATGCCTCTTCTCCCGCTTCGGCAATTTCGATCAGGTAATTCTTGCCAATCGCTTCCTTAAGCTCGACTTTTAGACTTCTGAGTACTGTTTTCTCATCATCGACACAAATAATTACCGGTTTAGTCATAGTAGATTGCCCGTAGGGTTACGCCGAAGTCACAAGGATTTTGGATGGGGTTGAAATCATCGGATTGAGTGGGTAATTTTCCAATTAGTACGTTATAGTTGAGATAATCCTAATTTAATGGCTTCCACTAATTCTGCTTCTGACCAGGGTTTGTATAAGCAGTGATGCAGCTTGGCTTCCTGTTTTGCGCGTTCAATCGCCTCCTCATCCGCTTGACCTGTCAGCAGAATTTTAATGATATGGGGGAATTTATGATGCACCTGAACCAGAAACTCATCCCCTTTCATTCCCGGCATTAACCAATCCGACACAATCAGAATAATACTAACATTTTCTTCCACAAGTTCATCTATTAATTCTAACGCTTCATCAGCCGCTTCTGCCAGTTCATAAGTATAAGCATCGCCAAAGGCTTCTTTGAGTTGAGTCTTGAGACTTTTAAGAACAGATTTTTCATCATCAACACACAAAATAACGGGTTTAGTCATTTGTCATTTGTCATTTGTCATTTGTCATTCGTCATTTGTCATTTGTCATTTGTCATTTGTCATTTGTCATTCGTACAGTCGGGGCGGGTTTATTTACATCTGGGTGTAACCAAAAAGATAGTAGTGAAACCCGCCCCTACATAATCTTCCCCATCTTCCCCATCTTCCCCATCTTCCCCATCTTCCCCATCTCCCCCATCTCCCTCATCTCCCCCATCTTTCCCAAAAATTTAGACGGGTTGTTGTATAGGAGACAGCCTGAGAAGTCTCCTATGCTAGAATCAGCGTACACGGGCACGCAACAGGTGATGGAAATACGCCATGTTTGAACGCTTTACAGAAAAAGCCATTAAGGTGATCATGCTAGCCCAGGAAGAGGCACGTCGCCTGGGGCACAACTTTGTCGGCACGGAGCAAATCCTTCTGGGTTTGATCGGGGAGGGAACTGGCGTCGCCGCCAAAGTTCTTAAGTCGATGGGTGTCAATCTTAAAGATGCCCGGATTGAAGTTGAGAAAATCATTGGTAGAGGTTCCGGCTTTGTCGCTGTGGAAATTCCCTTTACCCCTAGGGCAAAACGAGTCTTAGAATTATCACTCGAAGAAGCCCGCCAACTGGGTCATAACTATATCGGAACTGAGCATTTACTGCTGGGATTGATCCGGGAAGGCGAAGGGGTGGCGGCACGAGTTTTGGAAAATTTGGGTGTAGACCTGACCAAGGTGAGAACTCAAGTCATCCGGATGCTGGGCGAGACGGCAGAAGTCACCAGTGGCGCATCTTCGGGTCGCACGAAAACACCAACCTTAGATGAATTTGGTAGCAATCTGACCCAAATGGCGGGTGAAGGTAAACTTGATCCGGTAGTGGGACGCGCTAAAGAAATTGAGCGCGTTATCCAAATTTTGGGGCGCCGCACCAAAAATAACCCTGTATTAATTGGGGAACCTGGGGTGGGAAAAACCGCGATCGCAGAAGGATTGGCGCAGCGAATTGCCAATAACGATATCCCAGATATCTTAGAAGAAAAGCGCGTCGTTACCCTGGACATCGGGCTACTGGTGGCGGGAACGAAGTATCGAGGTGAGTTTGAAGAACGCCTCAAGAAAATCATGGATGAGATCCGTCAAGCTGCCAATGTAATTTTGGTGATTGATGAGGTTCATACCCTGATTGGTGCAGGTGCGGCTGAAGGAGCTATTGATGCCGCAAATATCCTGAAACCCGCTTTAGCTAGGGGCGAACTCCAATGTATCGGGGCGACAACCCTGGATGAGTATCGTAAACATATTGAACGGGATGCGGCATTAGAACGGCGCTTCCAACCCGTGATGGTAGGTGAACCCTCCGTTGAAGAGACGATTGAGATTTTATACGGGTTGCGCGAACGCTATGAACAGCATCACAAGCTGAAAATTTTAGATGAAGCCCTGGATGCAGCGGCGAAATTGTCGGATCGCTATATCTCGGATCGCTATTTACCCGATAAAGCGATTGACTTGATTGATGAAGCCGGTAGCCGGGTGCGTTTAATAAACTCCCAACTTCCCCCAGCGGCGAAGGAATTAGATAAGGAACTGCGACAAGTCCTTAAGGAAAAAGACGACGCCGTGCGATCGCAAGACTTTGACCGGGCAGGTGAACTGCGCGATCGGGAAATGGAAATTAAAGGCGAAATTCGCGCGATCGCTCAAAATAAAAAGGCGGAAACTGGAACCGATGATTCGCCGGTCGTCGATGAGGAAGATATCGCCCATATTGTCGCATCCTGGACGGGAGTACCCGTTAGCAAGCTGACTGAATCCGAGTCCGAGAAGCTGCTGCACATGGAAGATACACTGCATCAGCGCCTCATCGGTCAGGAAGATGCAGTGAAAGCGGTATCACGGGCGATTCGACGGGCAAGGGTAGGTTTAAAGAACCCCAACCGTCCCATCGCCAGTTTTGTCTTCTCTGGTCCTACCGGGGTGGGTAAAACTGAGTTAGCCAAATCCTTGGCGGCTTACTTCTTCGGGTCAGAAGAAGCGATGATTCGCTTGGATATGTCCGAGTACATGGAACGCCATACCGTCAGTAAATTGATTGGTTCGCCTCCAGGCTACGTCGGCTACAACGAAGGCGGTCAACTAACCGAAGCGGTACGTCGTCGTCCCTACACGGTGGTGCTATTCGACGAAATCGAAAAAGCCCATCCTGATGTCTTTAACATGCTGCTGCAAATCCTGGAAGACGGGCGTCTCACCGATGCTAAAGGGCGGACAGTAGACTTTAAGAACACCCTATTGATCATGACCTCTAATATTGGGTCTAAGGTGATTGAAAAAGGTGGCGGTGGTTTAGGCTTTGAGTTAAGTGACAATGAAGCCGAATCCCAGTACAACCGCATCCGTTCTTTGGTCAACGAGGAACTCAAGCAGTACTTCCGTCCCGAATTCCTCAACCGTTTGGATGAGATTATTGTCTTCCGTCAGCTAAGCAAAGACGAGATCAAGGAAATCTGCGATATCCTACTGCGGGAAGTCTTCAAGCGTCTCACCGAAAAGGGAATTGCCTTGGAAGTCACCGATCGCTTCAAAGAACGGTTGGTGGAAGAAGGGTACAGTCCATCTTACGGCGCAAGACCCCTACGTCGGGCAATCATGCGCTTGTTAGAAGACGTATTAGCAGAAGAAATCCTTTCGACTCGCCTGCAAGAAGGAGACAGTGCGATCGTCGATGTGGATGAAGAGGGCAAAGTGAAAGTGATTCCCGGAGAACCTGGGGAACAACGGGAACTTTTACCTCAAGGTGCTGAATAATCCACTCGATTGATAATTCCCTTATGGCGGTAGAGAAGGTTAGCCTTTTCTACCGTTTTTGTCGCAGAGGGCAGAAGGCAGAAGGCAGAGGGCAGAAGGTTGAGTTATGCGTATACTTGATGATTTAGAAACACCGTTCCAGATTAATATTGTGCCGATGATTGATGCAATATTCGCAATCTTGGCATTTTTTATCATTTCAACGCTTTATTTAACCCGATCTGAAGGACTACCTGTTAATTTACCGACAGCGATAACCGCAGAGAGTCAGGTACAAGACCGAATAATTACGGTCACGATTCAGGCAAATGGAGCCATTTTTATTAACCAAGAACCGATTGAATTATCACAACTTGAAGTAGGGATAGAGTCATTAGTAACAGGAGATTCTCCATTCTTAGTGATTATTAATGCCGATGAAAATGTCCCTCATGGTCGAGTCGTTAGCGTTATGGATCGCTTACGGTTAGTCCAAGGAATTCGTTTAGCGATCGCGGCAGTAGAAGCAATGAGATAAGCCGTTCAGCATTTAAACCTTAATGTCTATAATGACGAAATCCCTGTAGTGCTAGCCAGAAAGCTCGCTACTAATACCCAATTTAAATGGAATGGTACTGAAAATTTACATTTTGGGAGCGCCAAAACCTTGATATACCGTAGGGTGGGCATTGCCCACCAGCCTTACAGCACTTTCACGCCACGGTGGGCTCTTCCGGATGCTTGGTGGAAAATGTAGCAAATAATACGATTTAAACTGAATTAAGCTAAAAAATGCTAAACCACCATCATAGCCCACAATCGGGCAAACTCCTCAAATCGGCACGGGCAAACCTAAACATTTTTTAAAATTTAATTTATAATTCGTAAAGATATTTATCGCAAATTTTCGACCCTAGTCTAATAAAATAGCTAAAGTTAGCTTGCTGGTTGCGACAAAAGGGAATGACTCCTGTACGAACAGGTTCTGACATGCTATCACGGAAAGATATTATCTCAGAGATTGGCTACAGCCAGCAGCATTACGGAATGGATTAGGGATTCCGCAACGTCCAGTTTTGTCGGCGTGGACGCTGGTTCCCTGTAATATGCACAGACAACTTCTCTTGTCAAGATCTTATAGAATTTGACACTCTCAGGTTTTTTTCTGTTCGCTGATTTAAATTTTAAATGGAGGAATATGACTCATGCCATTAGATTATTTTGCACCAGGAGTCTACGTTGAAGAGGTAGACCGAGGCAGTCGCCCGATAGAGGGCATTAGTATGAGTGTCGCTGGGTTTATTGGGTTTACCGAGGATATACGCGGTGACGCCGAATTATTTAAACCCATGCTGATTACCACTTGGGATCAGTACTTACAGTCCTTTGCCAAAGAAGGCTCCGATGGGTTTACGGACTTTGACGCCTATTTACCCTTTGCGGTTCAAGGGTGGTTTCTCAATGGTGGGGGTCGCTGTTGGGTGACCAGTATTGGTACAAAACTTCCCGGTTCTGAACCGCCGCCAATCGAGCAAACAGGGACTAAGATTCTCACAGCCGGAAATCGCCCCTCTTTACAATTCACGCTTAAACCGGCTGAATCTGAATCAGAAGAAGGGGGAGCCTTAGCGCTACCCGGTGCAGATGAACCTCGGCTGCGGATGGTGATTCAAGAAAGCACACCCAAACCCTTACCCGAAGACGCACCAGAGGATGCCGAACCTCCGTACAATACCGGTGAATTCTTTGACCTGATTGTGGCACGGGGCGACGAGGTATTGGAACGGTATGACCACCTGACGATGAATCCCGAAGTGGAAACTCAGGTAGCTGACTATGTAGTTACCGCCGTAGAAAGTTCTGAATTTATCCAGGCGGTTGACATTTCCCAAAGCGGACAACCCCTGTCACGGCGACCTATGCAGGGAGCGTATGAGATTACACCGCCCCCCTATATTTCTGACCCGGAACACTTTGCCCGTGATTTACAAGGACAACGGGATGACCGCACGGGGACACAGGGGATTTTTGAAATTGATGAAGTCGCCATGATTGCTTGTCCTGACTTGATGAAGGTGTATCAAGAGGGATTGATGAACTTGGAGCAAGTTCACGGTGTCATGGAAATGATGCTGAGTATGTGCGAGAATTCCTTCCCTGGTCCAGCTTACCGGATGGCGGTTCTTGATGCACCTCCGGTCAAGCCGACGAAAGGAGATACCCCGGTTTCGGCTGACCAACAGAAGCCTCAAGATGTCGCGGCTTGGTTAAAACTGTTTAACCGACGTTCCATGTTTGGCGCTCTTTATTATCCTTGGATTAAAGTAGCGAATCCTCGCAATGGTGGGCGTCCCATGTATGTCCCCCCCTGTGGTCACATGATGGGGATTTGGTGTCGCACGGATGAGACACGCGGCGTGTTCAAAGCACCCGCTAACGAAACACCGCGCGGTGTGACTGGTTTAGCCTATGACACCAATATGCGGGAACAGGAACTGTTGAACCCGATGGGGATTAACTGTATCCGGAACTTTGCCAATTACAACCGAGGTTACAAGGTTTGGGGCGCTCGCACGTTGGTAGAACCGGATAACGTGCAATGGCGTTATATCAGTGTCCGCCGCTTACTCAGCTACATTGAGAAATCCATTGAAATTGGGACACAGTGGGTGGTGTTCGAGCCAAATGACCAAATTCTCTGGGCGCGTGTACGCCGCACGGTTAATAATTTCCTAGAACGGCTGTGGCGTGAAGGAGCATTGTTTGGAACTGCGCCTTCGGAATCGTTCTATGTCAAATGCGATGCCGAAATCAATACCCATGAGACAATTATGCTCGGTCGTCTCTATGTAGAAGTCGGTGTTTGTCCAGTACGTCCGGCTGAATTTGTGATCTTCCGGATTAGTCAGTGGGCACCGAATCAATAGGTGACACCACAACCTCCTACCTAAGTAATCGCTTTAGGTAGGGGTTAAAACGCCATTTAGGGGCGACCCACTGGCATTAATGGACAACTCTAGAAACAGGGCGGGTTTAGTCACATCGAGGTGCAACCGAAAAGATAGTAGTAAAACCCGCCCCTACATCGGGTCGCCCTGAATTCAGGTAAAGTAAATAATTGTAACGAAAAAGGGTTTAGAAAAATACAATAGAAAGGGAATGAAACCGGAATTTCATCGAACGTTTAACAGCACCTCACAGACCTTGACATTTTGTAATCGTTATGAGCAAAAAATTATGCTATAACAGAAGTCTCTAACTGTTAAACTGTCTGATTATGGTCTGATGGTTTGGTCAATGTGTTAACTTATGTATCGCCAACACATCGAAACAAGTCAAGGTTAACTATTAACTTGAGAATAAGGAGATAAAGATATGGCTGCCGAACTAAAAGGTCTTGCCCCTAGTAGTTTTTCCTGTGATATTGATGGTTTGGGTGAACTTTCATTTCAAAGTGTGAAAGTTCCTGATTACAAGCCGAAACTAGCGGGTGAATCCGCCGTGGTGGGTTCAATGAAAGGTGGGAAATCCGAGCGGCAGATTAACTCGGCGGGCTTTGAGGAAGTGGTTACTTTTGATTTAGTCTGCCTTTCTAGTCCAAGTCCCACCAGTGCTAGTGTAGTCATGTGGAAATGGTTCAAAGCTTGCCTCCCTCCCTCCGATGGCGGTGAAGGAAAATGGGCTGATAACAAAAAAACAGGAAGTATCTTTGCCTACAGTCATGATGATGCAATTATCGCCCAATGGGACTTCCAAGAAGGGTGGGTCTCGAAAATGAGCCTTTCCGAATTGGATGTCAACGGCAAAGATTATCTCAAAGAAACCTGGACAATAGTGTGCGAAAATTGCACCCGCGTGATGTAGGACGTTTGAGGGATTTGATCATCAGCTATTTAATGAACTGAATTATCTGGGAGTTGAACCATGGGAGATATTGAATATAACACAAACGCTGCTTTCTTTTTTGATTGTGATGGAATGGAGATAGTCGTCGAAAAATGTACGATTCCTGCGATTGAAATGAAAGTGGCAGCAGGAAGCGGAGCCATCGGCTGCGGCAGAGATGGGAAAACCCAAACCCAAGCTACCCCGGGTGCAGTCGAGTATGGTTCTGCTCTTAAACTCGAATATGTGGCAGGTAACGAGGGAGATCAACAGAAAATAACCGATTGGTATAAGAAATGCCACGCCTCCTCGTTCTCCGGTGGAGCTACAGAGTCGAGGAAAAACCGAAAAACAGCATCACTGTTTATTTACGATATGAATGGTAATATTGGGGCGCAGTACGATTTCATCGATTGCTTCCCCAGCAACCTCACCCAAACCAGTCAATTAGATGTTAGTAAGCCGGGAGAACTGGCGAAAGATACGATGGAGATTCGGTTCACGAAAATGGTACGGGCAGACGTGTGATGTGAGTATTGCCTCAATTCGTAATCTAGTTTGTTTAATAAGCTGCCTGGGTGTTTGTTTAAAAAACACCGGGCAGTGTTTTGTCCATTGCCGGATAACATGAAAGGCAAAGGAGGTGAACAATGGCAGAAGTTGAAATTCTGACGCGATCGCGCTTTTATTTAGAGTTAATCTTAGATGGGAGTAACGACGCTGTCGATGGTTTGTTTCAGGAATGTGCGGGCTTTAAGGCAACTCAGGACATTGTTGAAGTCTGCGAGGTAACGCCGCAGAAGTGGGGTAAAAGCGGGAATTCTAGAGGTAGAATGGTTCGCACTAAGGTTCCGGGTAATATCACCTACACCAATCTCACCTTGAAACGAGGCTTAAATATCTCCATGACCTTGTGGAATTGGCTGAATTCCGTACAGGAAGGCGCGAATTGGCAAGATCAACGGCGTAATGGTGCATTAGTCCTCTATGATACGGCATCTAAGGAGCAGTTTCGATTTGAATTTAAAGGCGCGTGGCCCGTTAGCTATAAAATTTCCGATTTGACTGTCACAGGAGATGAGTATCAAATCGAAGAAGTCGAGGTGACAGTTGAACAATTAACACGGATTAAGCCAGGTACATGATTCAAACCGAGTTTGAATTTGAGCTTCCCAAAGGATATCTGGATGGGGAAGGAAACTTACACCGCAAGGGGGTAATGCGGTTAGCGCGGGCGATTGATGAAATCGTTCCTATGCGTGATCCTCGCGTGAAATCTAATCCCGCGTATGCCACGGTGATTATTTTATCAAGAGTCATTTTACGTTTGGGGGCTTTAGATGAAGTCACTCCTACAATAATTGAAAATTTGTTTACCTGTGATCTCAATTATTTGCAACAATTTTATCGGCAAATTAACGAATTAGAATCTGATAATCAAGTAGAACAAAGTTCTAGTTTGTAGGCACAATCTCAATCAATATCATCTGACTAGAAGTGAGATAAAATTTATTTTTTTCAAAGATAAATTTCAAAAAGCAGGTTTTGATACAGGTGGTTAAGTAAAGGGCGACCCGATCCAATTAAATGGATAAACTTGTTGATTGATGCAGCGGGTCGCCCCTACAGGAAAACTAAAAAGACGAAGAACGAAGGGCAAATGACAAATGACAAATGACAAATGACCAATAACTATGGACTCTACCTATTTTGAATTTACTCTACCCAAAGGTTTTGTTGATACCAATGGTGGTATTCATCGGCATGGGATAATGCGTCTAGTCACCGGGAAAGATGAGATTGTAGTTCACCAAGATAGCCGCGTGCAGAAAGAATCTTACTACCGCATTTTGGTTATTTTGTCTAGATCTATCACCCGTCTCGGCAACCTTTCTCCGGTTACACCAAAACTCTTAGAACAACTTTTTTTAGTAGATTTAATTTACTTACAGAACTTTTTCAATCATATCAATCAGCATCAGGGAGGAATGGCGCGATCGGGGGAATATTAGGCTACCCCTTGGATCGTTTATACCAAGAGGTAGCCTTAATTGCTTTTTACTTTCACTGGTCATTAGACGATATCCTTAACCTAGACCATAAAGAACGGCTGCGCTGGGTTACAGAAATCCGCCGATTCACGAATGACAAATGACGAATGACGAATGACGAATGACGAATGACGAATGACAAATGACAAATGACAAATGACAAATGACGAAATTTGCCTTCCCCTTGTCAGAAACCGCTGTTCAGGTAAAAATAGGGTCACAGTTGATCGAGTGTATCCCTGAGTTAGACCAAGCTCAAGTGCTTGTAGATACGGAACCACCAGCCGATTATTTTGATGATCTGCCTTCATTCAATCCCCTATTTGCTCAAGGTGTTAGCACTCGCCCCTGTCCCTGTGGATCAGGTCAATTGTTTCAAGCGTGTCATGGCAGCTTAACTATCAACTGTCAATCGTCAACCGTGGAAACCTCTGAGTCATCATCATAATGAGTAATTCTCTAGCCATTGCTACCGTAACTGCAACTCTCCAACGAATTGTACAGACGTCGATTCAGGACGATATTAGTGGGGCAATGGTGACCACACTACGACCCAATGAAGTGGGAACAGCAACTCCCCAAGTGGGCGTGAATGTCTTTCTTTACCAGGTTCAGATTAACCATGCTTGGCGTCAACAAGCTGAAGTACAAGCCCGCAGTCGGGGAAACCCAGGTGCCAAGCGATCGCAAACTGCCCTAGACTTACATTACATGATCAGTTTCTACGGGAATGATAACGACTTACAACCGCAACGGTTGATGGGTAGTGTGATGGGTGGTCTTAACGACTGGCGTACCCTGAAAAAAGAGAGAATTCAGCAAACCCTCCACGATTCTACCTATCACTATTTATTAGAGTCTGACCTACCGGATCAGATCCAAGAAATCTCCCTGTGGCCCCTCGATTTGTCCTTAGAAGATTTATCTAAAGCCTGGTCAGCTTTTTTTCAAACCACTTACTTGTTATCTGTGGCTTATCGGGCTAGGGTAATTATGCTCGAAGGGCAAGATACAGGCAAGAGACCTCTGCCAGTACGGGCTCGTTCTTTAGAGGGAATTGTTCCCTTTACTAATCAGCCGAAAATTGATCGGATCATTTCTGAAGCTGGGCGATTGGAACCCATCTTAGCCGATAGTACGGTGTTAATTCAAGGGAACCATTTACAAAGTGATATCACCCAAGTTTGGATTGGGGAAATGGAAGTCACCCCCAGTGAAATCACCGACACCCAAATTGTATTACCCCTTTCCTCTATACCCACTGAATCATTACAGGCGGGGATGCATAGTCTCCAGGTGGTGCATCGTCTGGCAAAAGTGATGCCACCCACATCGAGTAATGGTAATGGCGTCAGTGGGAATGGGGGTCAGATGCAAACGGTTAATCAGCCTCAAACCTTTGTTTCTAGTATTCAGTCGAATGTATCTCCGTTGGTGATTCGTCCCACAATTACAAAAACTACGGTGTCTAAAAAAGAGGTCGATGATGAAGATTTGCGGTCTGCGGAAATACGGGTACGATCCAATTTAACCGTAGGCAAAAAGCAGCGCGTTTTGTTAGCCATGAATGAAATTGACACGAATCAACCGGCGGCTTATTTGTTTGAAGCGTCTCCTCGCCAGACGGATGTGATTTGGGTGTCTTTCCCGGTTGAACGGATGAAAGGAGGGCGCTATTTAGTTCGTTTGTTGGTTGATGGTGCAGAAAGTCCGCTGATTGTGGATACTGAACCCGATAGTCCCACATTTAATCAGTATGTGAGTCCGAGAATCTCGATTTAAAGGGTTGATTGTTCATTGGTTTTGACATCCTAAATTTGTGCTAGTTGGTTATTCTTTATCCCTGAGAAGACGATGGACGAAGATATTATCAGACAAAAACTTAATCAAGAGTTAGATGCGATTAGTATTAACAAGTTGACCCAATTGGGAAATCAAGCGGTTCAGCTAGGGCTAATTGCCGGTCACGGTTATCACAAGGGTAAATATGAAATTCTGCGTCAGGGTGAGGCGTTACTGATGTCGCCTGATGAAGCTCAAACTTATTTGGAAAAGCTTATTCAAGACGTGATATGAAGCGGAGGAAGAGAACAACCCAGAATCGTTGCCCTGCGAGTGTCTTCCTCGCTATGGTGCTATTTTTTTTACAAATCCTGTCTTATTTTTGTTGATTTGCGCCATTTGGCAATTATGGATTTTTTATTAGAGTATTTTGAGGAGATTCCAGAAAAACTTAGAACGATTTTTTGTTCCCCATTTCACAAAACTTAGTACAGTGATGTAGGGTGGGCAAGAGTGGTAAACATGGAAACCCCTATCACATTCTTTGTTGCTCTTGCCCACCACACGGCGATAGGTAAACAGCCCCTTCTCCCCACCATGGGCAACAGATATACTACAGAGATACTATAGAAGTCACGCGATCGCGAATACCAAGATCACTTCTACTTCGGATCAAGCGCCGCCTGTTCGTAGTCAGCACGCTTCGTGCTGGAAAATAAAATAGTTTAAGGCACCAAGCGTGCCTACTACAAGCAATTTTACTTAAATTAGGGAAGCCCACATTCCCATTTAAGACTTGAGTCTAAACCAGAATGTGAGCTTACCCTGTCAGGGCTTCACGGGTTCATTTATCTGCCTTTATATAGGGTTTTTTCAGGCAGGGTGCTTTCGCTTTCTCTATTGTGCAGCCGAACCTCAACCAATTGGGTATAGTTTTGATGAAATCTGCTCGGATAAATATTAAATTTCTGTGAAAGTTGCCCCGACAGGTCGCTTTTGACACAGTTCAATTACTCGAATAGATTTTACGGTTAAATCGGGCGTAAGACCCTGCATTGGTGTCAACTTAAACCACAGCCCTTACCCCCATCGCCTCTGCCAAGCTTGGGAGAGGGGTTGGGTGAGGGAGTTCTAATAAACCATGGAGCTAGCTGGAGGAGAAGCAGTATCATTCCTGCGTCATTGTCTTTTAGCCGATTAATTGATAAAGATTAGCATTTGACTGCTACCTAGCTTACACTAGGATACGGGAGTGAAATCCGGCTTAAACTCCCTTTCACAGCAGTTCTTATGGAAAATTTAATGTCTGGCGACAGACATTAATGATAATATATTGCATTTTGAGAGAAAAATGAATCCCTGGAGTTCCCAACCCAAAACTGGTCAAGTGATTAACATTAATCAAGCTGATCGGTGGCAAGTGTACCGCCGTTTACAGGAACTATCGATGGCGAGTCACTGCGGGATGAACCAGCCACTCACCGCTGAGATTCATGATCCAGTGACGGCGATTCAACTGTGGAGTGTGGTCAGACAGTTAACTGTACCACGCCGAGATCTAGCCTCTTGGCTGTCGGACTGCTGGCGGCTTCCTAGCCGCAAAAAGTAGGGAGATGAGGGAGCAGGGAAAGCAGGGGGAGGTAAGAAACGATAATAGTAAAACCCGCCCCTACAAGCCCGGTTCCCTCGAAAGTCGTGAAGGGTCAAAAACATTCTATGGAACAAGCAGCGATTCTACATCTAGAGGACATTACCAAGCACTATGATCAACATACGACTCCAGCCGTTAATCATGTGACGCTGACTTTGCGTCAAGGTGATTTACTGGCGTTATTAGGTCCCTCTGGCTGTGGCAAAACCACTCTATTGCGGATTGTGGCAGGGTTTGAACGTCCTCAGTCGGGACTGGTTGTTTTGGCTGGACGCCCCGTGACGGGTTCCGGGTATTGGATACCTCCAGAACAACGGAACACAGGTATGGTTTTTCAAGATTATGCCTTATTCCCTCACCTGAATGTGGCGGACAATGTTGCTTTTGGCTTAAAAAACCGCCGCAGTGGGATGAGTCGGACTTCTATTAAGAAAAATACGGCTGACGCGATCGCACTGGTAGGATTATCAGGATTAGAGAAACGCTACCCTCACGAACTATCCGGAGGACAACAGCAGCGAGTCGCCCTCGCCCGGGCGTTAGCACCACGTCCCAGTTTAATCCTGTTAGATGAACCATTGAGTAATCTGGATGTGCAAGTGCGTCTGCGGTTGCGCCAAGAAGTGCGATCCATCCTTAAAGAAATCGGCACATCCGCAATTTTTGTTACCCACGACAGAGAAGAAGCCCTATCCATCTCCGATCAAGTGGGGGTGATGCGGGCTGGATGTTTAGAACAGTTGGGAACCCCTGAAGAAATTTATACCAACCCAGCCTCTCGTTTTGTCGCTGAATTCGTCACCCAAGCCAATTTCTTACCCGCCCGTCGTCGGGGACAGTTATGGGAAACTGAGGTGGGTTCGTTTAAAATCAGCAATGGAGAATGTCCCGGTAACATCCAATTCCCGAATGATGCCATTCCAGATTGTGGGGAATTAATGCTGCGGGAAGAAAACGTAATTCTCAAACCCGATAATGATGCACCCGTCTTGATTCGCGATCGCCATTTTTTAGGTCGGGAGTATCGGTATTGTCTCCAAACCCCGTCCGGTAAAGAACTCCATGCTCGCACCGCCCTGAATACACCCTTACCTGTGGGAATCAGAGTTCAATTATCTGTGGCTGATTCATCGATCCCAATTTTCCCCGCAATTGCCACAAGTACACCCCTAACTCCAGCCTATTAGTAGTTCGTAGTAAGGGCTTTAGCCCTTTTTAGCCCTTCTTCTTTGATCTACGGCTTTTTAGACTGGAGAATCTTCTCAATTTGGGGCTGGTGGCGAGCAATCACAACCAAGCGATCGCCCAATAGAAGTTGTTCATTTTTGGGTGGATTAACCAATGTCTCTCGATGTCTCTGAGTTTGCCGTTCCACAGCAACTAAAATACTCTCTAGCTCCTCTTTTAGCCATTGAGCCGCATTCCAGAATGAAATACCATTCCATTGTTGAGGTAGAGGAATTTTATAGATTTGGTTTCCCATTTGCACAGTAAGTAGTTCCGCTAGCACATCCACAGAACCCCAATTTCGCACTGAAGTCGCCATTAAATGACTCGCCAATTCATCTGCGACAATCACATCTTCCACTCCCGCTACTCGCAGTTGCACATTATTTTTGCCATCAAGAAGTTGAGCGCAGGTATAGATACCCGGATGCAGTTTTTCAATCGTTAATGCCGCTAAAACAGTTCGGGCATCCCGATCCTGATCACTGCGCGGATGTGTGGCATGGCGTTTATTTTTAGCAGCAAAATAGCGAATTGTCAACTCGATAATAAAGATGCCAGTGAGTAGTTCTTGAGTCAAATAGACAAGTTTATAGGCTTGACCTTGACTGTCAAGCGTGACTTCGGCAATCACAAGAATTACGGAAAGCAGAATGAGCAGGATCAGCGCCAGTTCAGTTTGGGGAGTGTGGATAAAGCGATCTAAACGGGCTTGTAAAGTTTTGTTGGGCATATTGAGGTATGAGAATCTATGTCAATCTAAATTCACCAGACATTTATTTATACTGACAGTAGCGCTTAAAAGGTCTTGTTCTATGGCGGTCAAAAACTCCCAAACCCATACAGCTCGCAAATCCCAGGCGATGTCCAACCTACCGCCCCTAGAAAATGGCGATCGCTTAACCAGAAAAGAATTTGAGCGACGCTATGAAGCAACGACAACGATAAAGAAAGCGGAACTGATTGAAGGAGTGGTTTACGTGGCGTCACCGTTACGCTTTGAGCCTCATGCTGAATCTCTGGCAATTTTATGACCAACGCCTCGATTGGTTTCAATTATGAGAAGGCGACTATGTTTCCCTACAACCGGATGATGGAGGGATTGTCAGGAGTGATGTTTTTCCGGGATTGTGGTTAGCTGTACCCGCCTTGTTAGCAGGGGATTTGGCTCAAGTGCTGTCAGTATTGCAGGAGGGATTGGCGACACCGGAACATGGGGCATTTGTTGAGCAGTTAAGGGAGTAATAACTGAAAGGATGTCCTCGGTATTTAAGCCGATCATGATGGGAGTTAGCATTAGCATTAGAAGGAATGTCTAGATCTGTGAGGTGTCGCTTAACACGACGAAGTTGACGTTCCCGTCCTCGATCCAATTGTTTGAGTTGGGAACAAACAATACGCCGCCCTTTAAGTTCTTTAAAACCAACACACCAACAAAATACTGAAGGTGCGTCTGGTGGAGTTCCGATTTGCTTGCGCCCAACGGACATTGAAATAAGTCTCTGATGCAATCTATAAAGAATTTGATCTTTGCTTCTTCGCGTACCAGGAGAATATGATTTTTCAGAAGAATTTGTTGATTTCTGCTTAACGCCCCGGACTCGTCCGCTACTAGTCTATTCAAAATATCCTTCGGTTTCAACTCAACAGTCAAAGTGAGGAAGTTAAAGTTTTGTGTAGGGGCGGGTTTCACCATTATCGTGACTTATCTCGCAACAGATGTAACTAAACCCGCCCCGACCAAGGTTTAAATGCAATTCAGGATTAAGCAATGGTCACGTCGCCGGATAAGTAAACATCCTGAATCGTGTGGAACAGCTTAACACCTTCCTCGAAAGGTCGCTGAAATGTCTTGCGTCCAGAAATCAATCCACAACCACCAGCGCGTTTATTAATCACAGCGGTGCGAACAGCTTGGGCAAAATCATTTTTCCCCGATGAACCGCCAGAATTAATTAAACCTGCACGACCCGCATAGCAATTAAGAACTTGATAACGAGTTAAATCAATGGGGTGATCAGTAGTGAGTTCAGAGTAGACCCGATCATCCGTTCTGCCATATTTCTCGCCTGTAGCTTTGGCAACCGCACCATAGCCATTGTTGCATTCGGGCTGTTTCTGCTTGATAATATCGGCTTCAATGGTAACGCCAAGATGATTAGCTTGACCCGTGAGATCAGCCGAAAGATGATAATCTTTATCTTGCTTAAAAACGCTATTGCGTAAATAGCACCACAAAATTGTTGCCATTCCCAATTCGTGGGCGCGGGCAAATGCTCGACTCACTTCCTCGATTTGGCGGCTCGATTCCTCAGACCCAAAGTAAATCGTAGCACCAACAGCTACGGCGCCTAAGTTCCAGGCTTGCTCGACACTGGCAAACATAAGCTGATCATATCGATTCGGATACGTCAGCATTTCATTGTGGTTCAGTTTAGCAATGAAGGGGATGCGGTGGGCATACTTGCGGGAAACCATACCCAAAACCCCTAACGTCGTAGCAACGGCATTACAACCCCCTTCCAAGGCAAGTTTGAGAATGTTTTCCGGGTCAAAGTAGACCGGGTTCGGGGCAAAAGAGGCGGCGGCGGAATGTTCAATCCCTTGGTCTACGGGTAGGATAGACAAATAAGCTGACACCGCAAGCATCGAAGTAATGCGTAAATGGTCACTTTATTTTCGTGGCGTTGTATTAAACACGAAGTAGTCGGATTTTCATTAAAGTTAACGGTTGAGATTAGGGAACAGGGAACAGTACAGTAAGGATTTGAGGCTTGTTAACATTTCTTGCTACAGCGGACAGAGTTGATGTCCAGGTACTTACTCCTGTAATCAGAACTGTATGCTATATAGACGTAAACTGCTTGGTTTCTACTTAACCCAGAGAAGCGTCACTACTCATATTCGGTTGGGTGACATTCGATTAAGGACAGGTTTTGTGGATTGGTTATCGGTTATGAACTCTCCGGAGCGCGTCAATCCGCCCCGACAATAGTGTGACTTCATTTTTTCAGAATGGACTGAAAAAGAAGGTAAAGAGTTTGATTATTGACAAGTTGATACGTTGCGGCTTGATTCGATTCCTTTCGGTTTAGTTAATAATTAGTTTCTACGACTTCCTATTTGCCACGTCTTTTTTATTTAAGCCGATTAAACTTAATCAGGAGTCTTGGGGAATAGTATTTTGACCTTCCAATAATTTTAGATAGGAGTAGGGTACAGATAGGGGCCACGTAATAGTGGCGACAACGAAACAAACTCCACAGCTAAATTTATCGTCTTCCGATAAGGTATTATCTTCTTGTAAACAGGTAAACCACTTGTTTAACAAGCGCATAGCTACGACTAAGTAAAGAGTAACTGAGCTAACTAACATGATATGCAACATAATAAGCTTACCTTCAAGAATGGTTTTTCAGCGCTAACGGCTGGTTAAGTCTTTCGCTTTTTATCTAGTATACTGAACGATTTGCTTCCCAAAAGCCTATACTACCCATATTTACACAATATTCACTGTTCCTCTTTTATTTTAACTGTATTTTAATAAAGGGAGTCGTTATCCGTCGCCGTTGTGTGATATTCAGGTGAACTGAGTCTGGCAGTACGTGTCAAGCAGAGAAATGCAGTTCGCGATCGCACCCAAATGAGCCACCTCATAGCCATGGGTGTTTTGCGTCGGGAAACTCAAGCAGGCGGCGCGGGCAACGTGACCAAATTTCATGGCAATGGAAGCATCGCTGCCAAACCCACTAATCGTGGCTAACTGTAAAGGAACACCAATCCCATTCGCCGCCTGTCGCAGTTCCCAGTTGAGTCCTTCATCGTAAATCCCATAGCCATCCTGAGACAACAGCACAGGGGCTTCCCCATCTTCAATTGGGTATTCTGAGGAGAGAGGGCAAATTTCTAGGGCAATTAAAGCATCAAGAGTGTGATTTTGGCTGAAATACAACGCGCCAATTGCGCCAACTTCTTCCTTTGCCGACGCCACTAAATAGGTATCCACAACCGGAGTTTTAACCTGTTCTGCTAAGCTTAACAGAATAGCAACAGAGGCTTTGTTATCCAAGGTATAACTCGCAATGTAATCCTTGAGGCGTATGGGTCGCTTACGGTGTTTACCCACAACCATGCGCGTTCCGGGGCGCACCCCAGCGGCGACAAGTTCAGCCAGAGTACATTTCGTTTCCACCCAAGCCTCTTCCCAACGCAGGGGGGCGGTTTCCTGTTGCGCTTTTTGGGGAGATTCATGGGAAACATGACGTGATCCAAAGGACAGAATGCCACTCAGAATTTGATTATCACCCAATAAATCGACAACGCCTTCCCCATAAACCCACGGAAATGAGCCGCCGAGTTTGCGGATTTGCACCCGTCCCAGTTCATCTATCGATTTAACAATACCGCCAATTTCATCTTTATGGGCAGTAATCGCAATAGATCGCTCAGAGGTTTGACCCGGTATTTTCGCAATAATATTCCCGGCTCGATCCTGCCACGATTCAACGCCTAAGCCTTGCAATCGACTGATCAGCAGTTGATCAATTTCTCGTTCTGCACCACTAGGAGAATGGTGCAACACTAACTCTTCAATCGTATTAAATAAGTGGTCGTAATTTGAGGACGGCATGAAGGCGATAAGTAGGTGAAAAAATTAAAATTAAAGTTAACGGTGGAGAGCGTCATTCGTCATTCTTCATTTTTCTGATGCAAAGGTTTGAGGATTATCTACCTAACTTAATATAGACGGGCGATAAATCTGTAAGTTTATTCAATCGAGTCAGAAAACACTTAAATCAGTGATGGTCAGATCAAGTCAATTAACACCATAACATAACACAGTCATTTCATGTCGGCAAAGGAATAATGGATACTCCGACATTTACAGCAAGAGACGTTCCACCAGAACGTCTATACCATGACAACGATGGATGACCTACAGTTCAGTTTAAGTGTTAGGCTCGGCAAGTTGGTCAGTAATCCCGTCTACAGCCCCATTGATATTGGGAAAAAATTCCCATCCCTGTCGGGGCGGGTTTAGGAATTAAGTTTTATACCAATGTAATAATTAAACAGGCAAAACCCGCCCTATCCACCCCTAATCTTTTTAAAGTTCAGTATTTTTCGCCTGGAAAAAGGGCTGCGTTTCAAACCCCAATCCATTTGCCAAAACCGAGTTAGGAAATTGCTGAATCGTTTGATTGTAACGTTGTACCGCCTGATTATAACGCATCCGTTCTACAGCAATGCGATTTTCTGTTCCGGTTATTTCATACTGAAGGTTAGTAAATAATTGACTTGATTGTAACTGATAATTATTGGCGGCATAGTCTTGAAAACGATTAATCGCGTCATTCACTTGTTCTATAGCCACCGCTTTTTTCTCTGGCGTATCCGCTTGCAAATAAGCCTGACGAGATTGCTGCAACAGAGACACAATTTCTTTTTCGTGTTCGGTGTAAGCTTGGGTGACTTGAACCAAATTAGGAATCAAATCTGCCCGTCGCTGAAGTTGATTTTCCACTTGCGCCCATTGTGCCTCAGCCTGCGAAGCATGGCGAGAAAATGAGTTATATGTGCCAATACTCCAAATCACACTAATAGCCAAAACACTTGCACCAATTGTCGCTAGAATTTTGCGTTGTTTTTGACGCCGTTTTTGGCGCGATCGCACCTCTTGAATTGCCTGTTGAATAAACTCCCCTGGAATCTGAGCTTCTGAACCCGCTTGTATGAGTTCTGAGGCAGAGTAAGCTTGGCTGTTATTGGCATAATTTCGTGAGGCTATTTCTAGAACCTCTGGAACAATTTCTTCAGGTATTCCCCCGTTTAATTTATTCATGACTTGCTCCCATTTAAATCAACAATTTCATAAAATTACCAATCTCCACCTGCACCACCGCCGCCACTATCACCGCCACCAAAATCGCTACTACTGCTAGAACTGCTGTCACTTGAGCTGCTGTCACTTGAACTGCTGTGTGAAGTGGAAGGCAAACTTGGGATAGTTTCTATCTTCTCTTTGTAATAATCACAACATTTGCAGTCATCGATAATGCGACGTTCACCCGTGCTATATTCAGTCGGAGATGTAATTGTTGTTTCACTGTGTTTCATTGTTAATTCTTGACATATTGGGCATTGTATGTAAGAACGAGAATCAACCACATAAGCCCGGATATGTATTAACCGCAACCGCATCTTCTGGCTACAGGAACGACATTCCCAACCTTCAAATTTCACGCTGCCTAAATTTCGAGCCACTTTTTCGGGTTTGGTGAGGAAAGAGGGAACCAAGCTTGGTCGCACTCTTTTCAATGGTAAACCGCAATCGCTACAACGCCAAGATGGTGGAACGTAATATTTTTTTGTTAATAAGATAGCAATTGGAAAGCCAATAATTACACTAAAAATTAACCAGCCAATTGCAACCTTCATACTAAAGACTTTAGGAGAAATGACGACCAGTAATAGTCCCAAAGACAACGTAGCCAAAACTATACCAATATAGGCGATTAGATAAGCTTTCTGCTTAGGAGTATTGACGCTATGGAGGCGCGATCGCCCTGTGGGTTTGAGCAAGATTGGCTCACTAATTTTCTTGAACTGGTAGTATTCAAACCATGACAACAAGATAGCACATATACTAATTAGTAAAATAGCACCTCGCTGAGGCAGAGTTATAGTATCAACTGGGTACATAGCATGAGTACTGCCACTGTGCAAAACACTCACCAGCGCGTTTGTTCCTGCCAACACACCACCATCAAAATCGCCTTGTTTGAATCGGGGTGTAATCTGATTCTCAATGATGTTACCAACTTTAGCATCCGGTAAAATTGGTTCAATCCCATAACCGGTTTCAATTTCAACGCGACGATCGCCGACTGAAACCAAAAATAGTACACCATTATCTTCATCGGCTTTGCCAATTCCCCAATGATTAAATAACTCTGTTGTAAACGCTTTGGGTGAAGCTGATGGGGCTGTTTCTGGCACAGTAACTACAGCAATTTCTGTACCGTTTTTTGATTCTAAGTCATTAATCATTTGATTAAGTTTAGTTTCTGTCGAATCACTGAGAATATTTGCCATATCCGTCACCCAAGTGCCATTGGATTGTTGCGGATTGGGAACATCATGTATATTTAACGCATGACTCACACAAGGGAATAGGAGAAGCGCTAGACAAAACAGATTTGCTAAAATTAGACGTTTAACTTTTATAACTTTCATAAGCATTTGTATCCAAAATTTGAAAAAATTAATTATGATGTGCTGGCTATTGGTTAAAAACTGGAGAGGTATCGAGTCCGGATGTTGATTCAAATGTCGATGTCGTTTTGTTCAGGTCGTAATGACAACAAATTTGAGCAGAGGGCGACCCAACTTAATTGAATGGAATAGAGTATTTAAGTAGTGAAATCGGGTCGCCCCTACACTCTGGACTACAGGTATTTTGGGTTATTAAGAAGGGGGAATATTGATCAAAATAGGCTACTTAGAAATCACCGCCAGCGCCACCACCGCCACTGTCACCGCCACTAAAACTACCACCACCGGAATCGCCGCCACCACTGTAGCCACCGCCACCGGAATCACCGCCCGTGTAACCGCCGGCTGTGTAAATACTACTTGAAGAACGACGACTCGAAGAACGACGACTCGAAGAACTGCTATTACTATTGGCGACTAGAAAAATCACGACCGTTGGCACACCTAATAGTAGGAGCAATGCCAGTAAACCTTCTCCAGAGGATTTATAGATCTTAGATTGGGACTCTAAAGACGTAGTATTACTAGCGACTCCAGTATTCGTTTGAGCAGTCGGCAAATCGGAATTAATCGGATTAATTTGATTTTCGGTGTTTTCACTAACAATCGCTGCCATTTCTGTCGCCAACCCACTATTCACTGGTTGCGACTTGGTAACGTTTTCAACTGTTAATGCTTGTGCCGCAATGGGTGAAAAAACTGTAAGACAAAATGGAACTGTCCAAAGCATCTGTTTTAGTTTAGGGGCAAAAGATTTCATGATTTCAATCTCCGAAAAAACTTGATGTTGATTGGGTTATGTGAGAACGCTGTAAATTCTTGAACCTGCGTCGTCTGTCTCTTACTCGCTATTGAGTCTTGGCTTTTATGCGAGAGGTTGATTGTTGTAATATTTCTTTACAACTTGATAGTGTTGATTGACTAACTTAAGGGTTGGTAGAAAATGATGCGATCGCTGATGGCGAAGACAGCGCCACTACAAACTGATGATGTTAGATGTAAGAGTTTGTAGTCAGCGCTTAACTTGCTTATGGCATGCTTTGGGCAACTACGAAGCGGTATTCATTCCGTTTAGAAACCACCGCCAGCACCGCCACCGCCACTGTCACCGCCGCCAAAGCCGCCACCACTAGAACCACCGCCACCACTGTCACCGCCGCCACCACTGTAGCCACTGTAGCCACTACTCGAAGAACGACCACTACTCGAAGAACGACCACTACTAGAACTGTTATCGCTATTTAGGGCTAGAATCAGCACTCCAACAGGTACGCCCAATAGGATGAGTAGTGCCAGCAAAGCCTCGTTAGACGACTTATAAATACTGTCTTGTTGCTCAGGAGATGTAGTATTACTCGCGACGACAGGACTCGTTTCAGTAACCAAGGCTTTTGTTTCGTTGAATGTGCTTTCTTCAACGGTTAGGGCTTGGGCAGCCAGAGGGGAGAAAATGGTTAGACAAACTGGAACTGTCCAAATCATTTGTTTGAGTTGACGTGCCAAAGGTTTCATTGTTTTTATCTCCGATAAACTGTTGATATTGATGAGGTTATGGGGGAAAGCTGTAATTTTTTGAAGCTGAGTTGTCTGTTTCTTATTCACGGTTAACTCCTAGATTGTCTGCAAAAGGTCAATTTGAGGAATAATGTTTCACACATTTAGCCAGCATCTGTTATCGACTTGAGGCAGTCAAAACCTGTAATGATCCAAGCGAACATGAGATTAGAAACCACCGCCAGCACCACCACCACCACTGGAACCGCCGCCACTACTGCAACTACCGCCACTACTGGAACCAACACTGACACCGCCACCGGAAGAACGACGCTTGGAAGAAGAGTTCCTATTGCGATTCGCGGCGAACAGAACTATGATTCCCACAGGTACTCCTATAAATAGAAGTAATGATTGCAACGTCCCTCCAGAAAATGTTTCTTCACTAGATAGTTGAGATGAAGATACAGCCGTCGTACTGTTGGTCGTTTCTCTATTTGCTTGTAACGTTTGGATAGCATCGCTTGTATTGGCTTCATCCCCTAAGTGAACAACCAATGCTTTTGTTCCGGCTAATGTCCCTCCGTCAAAGTCACCTTGCTTAAAGGGTGGAGTAATTTTAGTTTCGATAATCTGACCCACCTGGGCATCAGGTAAAATAGGTTCGATACCATATCCGGTTTCAATCTCGACGCGACGATCGCTTATGGAAATCAAAAACAGTACACCGTTGTCTTCATCAGCTTTGCCAATCCCCCAGTGATTGAACAACTCGGTGGTAAAAGATTTGGGTGATGGGGCGGGAGAGGTTTCAGGTACAGTCACCACTGCAATTTCTGTACCATTTTCAATTTCCAACTCGGAAATCATTTGATTGAGTTGGCGTTCCGTATCCTGACTGAGAATATCTGCCATATCTGTTACCCAAGTGCCATTTAGCTGTTGCGGATTAGGAACCTCTTCAACGGTTAAGGCGTGGGCGGAAAGCGGTGAGAGGACAGTGAGACAGAAGGGAACTGCCCAAATTGCCTGTTTGATTTTAGTAGTTATGCTTTTCATGATGTATTTCCTCTAAAGGTTGGAGTAAGTTCGCCATAGTCGTCAGGCTACACCTGCTGAGACAAAATCAGTTTCCCAAGTGTGAGATGAAATAGGTGACATCTCTGCCTCACATAAAAAGGCGATCGCAGGCTTGTTAATGCATAGAGAGGACATTTGCGTGAGCGGCTGTCCCGGTTGGTGGATTTCTACGTCCGTCAACACAATGAATTTTCGAGAATTATTGAGCATATCGGAGAGTCGAGAACGATAGCTATTTGGAAGGGCGGAAACTGCCATATCACCGAATATTTGAACGTTATTTAGCGTCAAAATTTGGACTCTCATCGAATTCTTCCTCAAATTTCATTGGTGTTGTTTTCTGACACCCTGACCGTGGATCGGCTTGTTCGTTTTACTCATTCTTGTGAGTTATTTATGTTATAGCCCCTTTAAGTGAGCCTTGTCAAGGGTCAAGTCTAGTAAAAGGCAGAAGGTAGGAGGAGCATTGGTGTAAACTTAAGCGCCAAAAGCAGAGAGAGCAGGGAGAGCAGGGTTGTAGGGGCGGGTTTTACAGATAATATTCTGTTGATTGTCGGATAAGCTAAAACGCATTGCTCTAGGGATCTACCGGAAAGTTGACACAGATAGGTAGAAGCAGGCAACAGGAAGTCATAGTACTCCGAATGTGAGAAATATGACTGATGTGAGATAGATCGGGAAGGGCGGCAGGTATGGAAGGAAGATAGAGAAGATAAAATCTTGAAATATCATTCAGACGAACCATGGCAAACATCCCCAGCTTTACCCCTCAACCCACAGCAGATGGCTCATTCACCTTCTTTTCTGAAGCGTTTGGTGAATATTTCCACAGTACTCAAGGCGCAAAAACGGAAGCGTTGTTAAAATTTGTGGAACCTTGTCACCTGAAACAAAAAGCCCAACAGCAGGTTGTGCGTCTGCTGGATGTATGCTATGGCTTAGGCTACAATACGGCGGCGGCTCTAGAAACAATTTGGATAATTAACCCCAGATGTCGAGTTGAATTAGTCGCTCTGGAATTAGACCCGACTGTACCGCGAAGCGCGATCGCACATCATTTTCTCAGTGGCTGGAATCACCCAATTCCTGAATTCCTAGAGGGTCTAGTGACAACCTCAGAAGTCAAAACGGATCAGCTTCAGGCGCAACTTTATTTCGGCGATGCCAGAAAAAGCATCCAGCACTTGTCTCAGTTGAACTTTCAAGCTGATGCTATTTTTCTTGATCCCTTTTCTCCCCGTCGCTGTCCTCAATTATGGACGGTGGAATTTTTCCAGCATTTAGCCAACTGCTGCGCCAAAACAGGTAGACTCGCAACCTACTCCTGTGCTGCGGCTGTCCGTAGTGGATTAATCACGGCTGGATTTAAGATTGGTCCGACACCCCCTGTCGGGGGACGACAACCGGGAACCGTGACAAGTTTTGATGCTTCCACTCTACCCCCTCTGTCAGAGCGATCGCGTCAACATTTACAAACCCGTGCAGCTATCCCCTATCGTGATCCTCAACTGAGGGATCAGGCTGAGATTATCCTGCAACGACGGCAAATTGAGCAGCAAGCCTCTACTCTCGAACCCACCTCCCACTGGCAAAAACGTTGGTCAGCGAAAGAGGGATGAGGGAGCTGGGGGAGCAGAGGGAGCTGGGGAAGCTGGGGAAGCAGAGGGAGATGAGGGAGATGGGGGAGATGGGAGAGATGGGGAAGAATTGTAGAGACTTCTCCGGTGGAACATCTTTTGTAGGGGCGGGTTTTACCACTAACGTTTCGTTTTGACCCTGATATAACTAAACCCGCCCCGACCTCACCGTTCAATTATCACAAATGACAAATGACAAATGACAAATGACGAATGACAAATGACCAATGACGAATGACGAATGACGAATGACTAATGACTAATTCCCCACAGGAACGCAGCAACACCTAGTAAACACAAGATACCAGATATCCCAGCTAAAGGATTATCTCCTATTCCCGTTATCCATATTGGTCTTTTTCTGGTATAAGAAATCAGTTTGGCTTCCTGGAGACAGGTTAATCCCCAAATCCAACCCCCATGAAGTCCCCAGGCTAAGCCTAAACTTCCTTCATTCACACAGCGGGCTAGGACTAATACCATACCCATTAGCCACAATCCAGGAATTTGAGGGAGTGTCTGTTGCTGTTCCCAAATCAAATGCAATAGAGCAAAAATCAGACTGGATATTACCGCCGCTATTACCAGAGAATAGTCCTGTTGGAGTTCCGTCAGAAGAAATCCACGAAATACCAATTCCTCAATTAATCCAATCCCTAGTCCTATTCCACATATCGGCAACCCAATTCGGGTCAATTGCTGCCAATTTTCTCCATGCCAATCCACCCAGCCTACTAGCCATTGTCCCGTAAAGCTGATTCCTAAACTCAAAATTGCCAGGGCAAACCCCCCGACTAAGGATATCAAAATCCGCGTCGTCCAGTCCCAGCCATAGTCGGGAAACGATGTATCTTCTATCTGTGTTGCCCCCCAGATAATCAGAGGGGCAATGAGGTAAAGAACAGCGACGAATGGCAACTTTTTCTGTGCTGCCAAAGGCTTAAGAGGATGCCATTTCAGTCGGGTTGCGATCGCGATGGCTAAAGGCAACCACAACGCAGACCAAGCCAGAAAAAAAACCGCGACTTTTACCAGCGCCGATGCGCTTATTAGCCAAATAATACACGGATTATCTGCCTGATCAAAAATAGCCATAAGCGAGATCGGCAAACGGTGAGGAGCTATAATTTTTACGCTGCTACTTTCATGCTGCCAAGGATGGATACTTTGCATAACCCATCCTTTTTAGCATGAACTGCCTCAAACCTCTGCGGCTTCTAATTCCTCTTCGGACGCCTCAGATGTATCCATATCCACCTGTTTGAGGTGGATATGCTTGTAGCCCAGTTTAATTTCAAACTCATCACCAGGCTTCAATCCCATTTCGTTAGTATAGGTTGAGCCAATCACAATCTGACCATTTTTATGGACGCTGACGCGATACGTCGGTTCCCGACCACGACCATCTTTTGCTCCCTCTGGATCTAAGGGAACACCCTTCGCCCCTAACACCGCATCATAAAAATCAGTTAAGTTGACGCGGGTCTGACCGGTTTTACTTTCGGAGTAATAGCCACAGCGTTTTGCTGTTTCTCGCCGAGGCAAGTGAGAAAGCTCTTTTACTTTTTGAAGTAAGGCTTTCCCCGTTAATGCATTAGCTTGGGTCTCTGCCATAATTTCACAGACTATCCTTTATTTTTCAGGATGGTAAACGTCGTATGCTGCCAAGTGTATTTGGCTATATAAAAAATATATCGTTAAATCTCTGGTTTTGGTCAAGATTTTTTTGATCATTTATTAAAATTTCTAGGAATTTGAGCCATAAGGATTTTCCGGAGACGCCAAAGCCGCTTCTTAGGTTAAAATTTTAACCAAGATAGGACTCCGTGGCAAAAGATCGAACCTGAAGTATGTTCAGATGAGTGATCCATCTGGAGATTTGGCAGGTCATCTGGGAAAAATTTGACCAGACACAAGGGAGAGAGCATCTATCAGCAGAAAATCAACACTCCCAAGGATGAATGCTGAGTGACCGCCGATTGTCTTAGACTGTAGTCAGTTTGCTAAATATCGCGGCTAAATGCTCATGGACAAGTTGAGCGAGTGCCTTCTGGCAATATTTCTTATCTATATTTGTGGGCGATCAGGAAATGAGGGGGTGATGGTCAATGGGTTGGTTGTGACTCGACTGAAGGTGGTAATTTTCATATAGGTGTTGAGATACAAAGAGAGCATATCACTATGCAAGTTGCCTTTAAAATCATTCGACAGACTCAAAATACCTCCCCCACTATCGAGACTTACAAGTTAGATGTGGAGGAAGGAAACACGATTCTGGAGTGCCTGAATCGGATTAAGTGGGAGCAGGATGGAACGTTAGCGTTTCGCAAGAATTGTCGCAACACAATCTGTGGTAGCTGTGCGATGCGGATCAATGGTCGCTCCGCACTGGCTTGTAAAGAAAATGTGGGCAATGAATTGGCGCAGCTCCCTGAGCATCATCGCCCGGAGATTCCGGAAATCACAATTGCCCCCCTGGGTAATTTACCCGTGATTAAGGATTTAGTCGTGGATATGCGGAGCTTTTGGGACAACTTAGAAGCGGTTGAACCCTACGTTAGCACAGCCGGACGAACCATTCCAGAACGGGAATTTTTACAAAGTCCCCAAGAGCGATCGCGCCTGGATCAGAATGGTAATTGTATCATGTGTGGCGCCTGTTATTCAGAATGTAATGCTCGCGAGGTTGATCCCACATTTGTTGGTCCTCACGCCCTCGCCAAAGCCCAACGTCTAGTCGCCGATTCTCGCGATACCGCAATAGTTAGTCGCCTGGAAAACTACAATCAAGGCACTAAGGGGGTGTGGGGATGTACCCGTTGTTTAATGTGTAACGCCGTTTGCCCGATGGATGTCGCCCCCATGGATCAAATCGGTAAAATTAAACAAGAAATTCTGAGGAGCAAAGACAAGCAAGCCAGCCGCTCAATCCGCCATCGCAAAGTCTTAATTGATTTGGTTAAACAAGGAGGTTGGGTTGATGAGCGCAAATTTGGCATCCAAGTGGTGGCGAACTTCTTCCGAGATATTAAAGGAATGCTCAGTTTAAGTCCCCTCGGATTACGGATGCTCGCCCGTGGTAAATTCCCCCTAGGATTTGACGCCTCCGAAGACACCGCCCAAGTGCGATCGCTGATTGAATCCGTCCAAACCTTGAAATCTGAGACACCAGAGGAAGAAATTTTACCAAAATCATGACATCTCAAACACCCACCCCAGAAAAATCGACAACAGAAACCCCCAACCAAACCGAACCCGCTTTTGGGTGGACACCTTACGCCGAACAAATCAACGGACGGTTTGCCATGATCGCATTTGTGGCTTTATTGCTGATCGAGTTGATTACAGGTAAAGGTTTGTTAGGTTGGTTGGGTTTGATTTAGTTATTCGTCATTGGTCATTCGTCATTGGTCATTTGTCATTGGTCATTGGTCACTTGTCATTCGTCATTGGTCATTCGTCATTGGTCAGGGAACAGGGAACAGGGAACGGGGAACAGAAAACAGGTAAGCGTTTTGAGTTAACTCCCCCATCTTCCTCTGCTCCCCCTGCTTCCCCTGCTCCCCCTGCTCCCCCTGCTCCCCCTGCTCCCCCTGCTTCCCCATCTCCCCGAAACCCAACACCCCGACTACCAACGAGAATCTCGCGTCACTGAATTTCCCCCAATTGCCACCGCCCGTAAATTGTATGATCCGGTTTGTCCGGCTTCATAAGCGTTTGCCATTAACAAATAGATCCCATCCCTGGGTAAAATCACCGATAATCGGGCATTAGTACCACCACCGCTATCATCATCTTGGGCTAAATCATTACCATTGGGATCAAGCAAAATTAAATAAGAATCGATTTCCCCACTGGTCATATCAATTTGCACCTGCTGACCCGCCCTGCCTTCAAAGGCATAGATGTCAAAAAAGCTGTTATCGTCCGCTAAAATATGACTTCCTTGACCCAGCCGACCGGGAATCACTGTACCATTTAGGGCTAAGGGTTGGGGAGGGCGGTGAGTCGGAGAGGGGCTAGGCTGCTGCACCGTCTGGGGCGCACGTCCATTGCGTACAGCCGCCAGAAACGGGCGAATTCTATCTATGCTAATCGCAAAACCAATCCCCAAATTCCCGCCGCTAGGACTGCCCAAAATCGCTGTATTCACCCCAATTAATTCACCTTGAGAGTTCAGTAGGGGTCCGCCAGAGTTTCCCGGATTAATCGTAGCATCGGTTTGAATTAAGCCCCGTTGTTGGTCGATACGGCTAACAATCCCGACTGTAAACGTGCCTTGAAACCTGCCAAACGGATTACCAATGGCAAATGCCCGTTGTCCAACTTGGACGGGACGAGGAGCCAGAGAAATCGTCGGTAAATTGCTAGGAGTGCGAATTTTGAGAATCGCTAAGTCTAGACCATTATCCCCAAACGCTACCACATCAGCGCTCAGGCGTCTGCCATCCGCTAGCGTTACCGTAACCGTCGGGGAACCTGCGACAACATGAGCATTGGTGAGGACTAATCCATCGGCGCTAATAATACTGCCACTGCCTGTACCTTCTACTGTATCAATGGAAACCACTGCCGGACTAGCTTGTTGATAAACCTGAATATTAATTTGTTCATCAATATCTTGAGCTACTGCCACTGTCGAGCCTAGCCAGAGATTCAGCCAGTCAATCGGTGCGATCGCGTGGAGAGTCGTAGCACCAATCGCAGTAACAGTGGCAAGGATTCCCGATATAGCAATACGCAGGCGTTTGGTACTCATGGTTGATGGTGATTAAACCTCAAGGTCTAGTTTTATGGTGACTTATGCTTAAATCAATAAAAGTGAGCTGGCTCCTATATGTGAGTCCAGCGAATGACGTAGCTTGTTTCTCGAAAAGCTAGTATGACAAATGACGTAGCTTGCTTCTCAAGGGAGCGAGTATGACAAATGACGAATGACGAATGACGAATGACAAATGACAAATGACAAATGACAAATGACAAATGACAAATGACGAATGACAACTTATTCAGCGCAAGGTCTTAAGTTGGATCTGCGCTTCATTATATTGATCAATTCTGCCGTTGTCGAGATGTAGCTTAGAGGCTTGCTCTAAGTCGTTAATCGCTTCCATTGTATTCCCTAGTTCAGCATGGGTTAATCCTCGACCAGAGTACGCAAAGGCATTATTCGGATTAAGTTGAATGGCTTCGGTATAATCGTCTAGAGCGCCAGAGTTATCGCCAAATTTTCGGCGGACACGGGCGCGATTGGTGTAGGCGACGCTGTTTTGGGGATTGAGTCGAATGGCTTGGGTGTAATCTTCGAGCGCTCCTTGGTTATCGCCTAACCTACGACGAATTTCCCCACGATTAATGTAAGAATTCTCATAACTGGGTTCAATGCGAATCGATTGGCTGCAATCTTTGAGTGCTTTTTGATACTCTTTAAGATTTAAGTAGGCAATACAGCGATTGTTGTAAGCGATGTGGTTATTTGGATTCTGAGTAATCGCCTCCGTACAATCTGCGATCGCGTCTCGATAATTTCCTAGGTTAAACTTTGCCTGACAGCGATTTGTGTAAGCCATACTATCTGTAGGGTCAATCGCGATCGCTTGGGTATAATCGTCTACAGCCCCCCTATAGTCTGCCAAATGAAATCGGGTTCTGCCTCGATTGTAATAAGCCTTAGCATTATTGGGATTTAACTCAATAGCTTGCGTATAATCTGCCATGGCTTCTTGTTGATTACCCATCGCCCCCAGCACTAATCCTCGTGCCGCGTAAGCTTGGGCATTTTGGGGATTGAGCTGAATTGCTTGATCAAGATCTGCAATCGCAGCTTTATACTGGTTCAGTTGGTAGTTGCTAATTCCGCGATGGTAGTACACTTGAGCATCATTGGACTTTCGTTGAATTAATTCGGTAAAATCTTCTACAGCGCCTTGCCAATCTTCCAAATCGTAACGGGCTAGTCCTCGCTGATAGTAACCATCTGTATTACTTGGAGCAAGCTCAATAAGTTTAGTGTAGTCTTCAATAGCGGCTTGATGCGCTCCCAAATCATCGTAAGCTATTCCCCGATTCCCATAAGCTAATGGGTTGTTAGGATTAAGCTGAATTGATTCATCAAACGCCTCAATCGCGCCCTGCACATTACCACTTTTTAGTTGTTCCACTCCCTGTTCAAAAAACTCTTGCGCTTTTTCCCGGTCTGGATTTTGGCTTAGCAGCCCAATTAATCCCAGCCCAATGGCTAAACTTATTCCTCCTACCAAAATGGATAGACGCCATCGCTTCAGCCTGGATTGATTAGCCGATTTCGGCAATGCTTTTTCGGGAAATATTTGCCAATTGCCAGAATCAGCAATGGATGTTTGGGTCGAGGTGGATATCAGGGGAGATTCTACTTCGGGTTCAGGGGGTTTAGCTGCAAAGGTTAGCATTTCTTGAAACCGGATTAACCCTTGATCGTCCTTGGGCTGTTGACCGGATTTTTTCAACGTATTTAAGGGATGATCGGGAACAAATTCTTCGACTAGATAAAATTTTTTATTTTCGACAAAATAGTTGACGATATCGGGATTTTGGTTGGTTTGTGCCAACCGTTCCAGGGTTTCAGATTTATGAGTCAAGAGAAATTGCAGCCGACGAAGTGCCTGAGGATTTTTTGTGGGCAACTTGAGTTGTCGAATCACGCAAACCGGGCAATCGGGATGGCGAGTATCGGCGGCTAGGTAAATTAATCCTGAGACACCTGAGCCTAAAATCCTGACAACGCGATAACGATTATTGAAAACCTGATCGATCATGGCAGCCTAGCACCTGGCTTATCGCCCTAAAGCATCCGTTTGGGGTCATTTTCAGTGTAGTCTGATCCCGAAAGGGAACAGGGAACAGTAAAGGATGTCCTAACCTCAATGGCACGCTCCAATCAGCATTTTGCGATCGCCGAAACTCCTGATATACCGTAGGGTTGGCACTGCCCACCAGCATACCAGTCAGTGGCATTCGTCCTAACGTATCTGCGTAGCCCTAGATATAACTGGACTACACCCTCTGTCTGGTTAAATCGAGGATTAACTCCGCTAACTGGGGAGTTGCGCCAAGGGGTTCACCGAACTCAAGTTGGAGTTGAGGGTATTGCTGTTGTAAATCAAGGACAGATTGCGCGATCGCGTCTGTAAGTCCGCCAGCAAACAAAAAATAAGGCACAATGGCGATATGCTGATATCCAGCCTCCGCTAAAGTAGCGACTCGTTGACTGAGCGTTGGTTCGATTGACCAATAAGCGTCGATTGCGCCTAATTTCTGGGCTAAGGTGGCGACTGGCTGGTTACCACCAGGGCGACGTGTGCCATGAGAGATTAAAATTTTAATCGGAGCATTTAGGGGTGGCTGTTGATTCACCAGCAGTTGTCCTAAATGGGGATGTACTCCGATATGAGGTTGCAGGTTGATGGTTAATTTTTCCCCTAACCGTTGTTGTGCGATCGCTACTTCTTCTGGGATATCCTCCATCACATGTACCCCCGGTAAGAGAAATAAGGGCAAAGCTTGGATCTGCGGGTAGCCAGTTCTTATCGCTTGAGTCGCAAACTGACAAATTTGTTCATGTAAGGATAGAGGTGCTAGTTCTAACGTGGCAGTTCCGACGCGAATCCTCAAGGCAAGACTAGCCTCACCTTGACTCGCTAACTGCTTCTGGAGTAACTGTGCCAATTCCTCTAGTCCTCGCTGAGGACGTGGATCTCGGCTTCCGTGAGCAATAAGTAGATAAGCAGAGGAACTACGCAAGAGTCTTAATCGTTAATGGGGATTACTGTAAACAATTGTATCGTCTGAAGTCGGAATTATGAATTATAAGAGGAAGGAATTGTTCTGAATGTGGAAACACCGTCTAAAGGATTTCAATGGAAATTTAAACCCCCATCAATGGAAGACCCCCCATCAATGGAAGAATATCATTGGTTGGCGAGATTTAAAATTTGTCCAGTTACCGTATTTCATTCAATTTGAAAAATGGTCGATCATGGAGAGAATATATCACTTACCGCTCTGCAAGAAAATATGGCAAAAGAATATGGAAAAGACACTGTATTGGAGCAATCAACTATGATTGAGCATCACTACTGGCTGTGGTATTCAAACTATTTCACTCAAATCGTTGCCGCCGTTGATGTTCAATCGGACAAGTAAGGGATTAGCATTGAATCGTTTCTTTCTCTCGTTTCAGAAATGGTAATGAAGTGGGGGAGGAATGAGTGGAAATGTAATTCCTATTTCGCTCTTGACGATTACCTCCTTTACTCCGCAAGAAACCCACTAAGTTTTGCAAAAGTGATGGCGTAATCCCTTGTTTCTCTGACGCTTTAGACAACTGAGCCTGTAAAGGCTCAATTTCTTGAGTGGGCAAAATACCAGCTAACAGAGGTACTTCCTCAACTAAACTTACAGTCATCAGGGTAAATGCGACATGCTGCACTTGTTCAACGGGAACATTTAGTTCTTTAGCGATCGCAGACAACGAAACTGTCCCTTGCGCTCGTTCCCATACTTGCTCCTCTAAAGGATACAAGCGATAAGCAGGACTACCCGCCATGATACTAGCTAATCCTGAATTTGGATCAGGTAGTTTATCATGGAGATTATCCCAATTTTTCAGTAATCGCAACCCTCTCAATGTGGCTTCTGTCGCTGAGATGCTCAATCCCGTCATTTCTTTGGTGGGTATGGGAGCATTTGGGATAAATTTAAACTGACCTTCCTTGAGTTCAAATAAAGTACAGACTCGCTGCAATACCTGATTCTGAAAAAGTTGCTTTAAATGTTCGATTGACAATATTCCGTGATGTTTGAGGCTTAACCCCAAGGGTTTATCAGTCGGACATAGCTGTACCAGTTTTGTTACTACGCGCTGGCTCACTCCCATCTGTTCAGCAATCAATTTCACTAAACCTTGATGATCTAATTGATGTGCTGCCGCCACAATACGTCCCTGGTAAACCCAAATGTAATAAATTGCGTTGAGTGGTGTGGGGTATTCTGGTAATGCTCCTAGCGTCAACACTCCAGTTTTCTGTCCTTTCTCTAGAAACTGGAAAATTTCTGGTATTGAAAAGTCGGATAAGGAACTGGTAATCGACATAATTCTTGAATTGAACGCTACGCAGGATAATTTGCTCTACTACTAACGCATACTACGCTTTATTCGCTTACTTCGTAAGGCTTCAGCCGCCTTGCTTTTCAATTCTTTACTAGCCGTGAGCAAATTGTCGGCTTTTTGTTATCTACTATACGAAAATCCAGTGATTTGCCGCCAGTAACCTGGCATTTAGCGCTAAAGGTTTGCTCTAAAATACTAAAATTTGTTAAGCTATCAGCTCAGTTTTTATTCCTAAGTATCTATACCGGCTCCAAAAAAGACCAAGGGGATTGCATGGTGCTATTGAGTCTATCATCTCTCAATTTTACGCTTATCCTGCTGGTGGATTATCTCCGTCAAATTACGGAATAATCCTCTAAAATGTTAGCGATTGCTCACAATCTTAAATCTAAACAAAAATCACAAACTCTAACATTGTCAAAATTGATACAGTTAAATCTTTGAACTTGATCAGGACTACAGCTAGAGGGAATCACCAGTGCTTGCGGTGGAGCATCGAACCTGCCTGCGATCGCGCTGACTTGATGTTTGATTGTTGATACCTACACCTGACAGCAGGATGACACCTCCCTGCCTCAAAATAAATGCAGATTTCATTTCAAAAAGCTATATAAAGGCTTAATTCGACTACGGAAATAGAATTCTGCGCTCTATGGAAACAACATTGATTTCTTCTATGAAGATCCCGACGCCGAAGTTTTGGGATACCTTCACTGGAATGATGAAGGATCTCGCCTAATCATCCTTAGTGAACTACCCGACGCCCTCGCGCAGCCGAAGCGCGGGCTTCCTACCCAGAAACCAGCGTAGTAGTAGATTGCTTTCGTCCTCTAAGTAGGTTGGTGGAAATAAGCTCAACTATATTAAGTTATGTAAAACTCGCCTCAAACTCTTACAAAGGACGAATGACGAATGACGAATGACGAATGACGAATGACGAATGACGAATGACGAATGACGAATGACGAATGACAGCTCCTGGGTTATTCACCATCAACAAGTTACCTGTCAACCATGATTCGGCGTGACTCCCTTGCCAACGCTAAGATGGGGTATCCGTTGCCAAATCAGGAGAAACAATCCACACTCAAGCCAGTTTAGACTTATAATTTTGACTGGAGATTTGGGTTTAGATTTCCCGTCCTTGTCGGACGGCTTTAAAAATGTCCTAATATATCGATGAATTCATGTATACTAATAATAGCGGTAAAGCGCACATAAAAAGCGAAGTTGGTAAAGCGGATTATTATCTCTTGTATCCGGAGCCCTGGCAGCAAAGAATAAAGCCTAAATCTTGCAAACTGAGAGACGTTAAAGCGAGAATTCGATAAATCTCGATACATCAAAATACCGTGGGACACACGGAAATATAAGCTTGAGGAGTGAGTTGAAAGACTCAAGTATGCTCGATAAGACCAAAGGTAAACCAATTCACTTGTTGAAGCGGATAACCGGAGGCAAGGTCAGCCCAAGAATCCCCGCACGTATAGGGCGGGGATTGTCAAACCAGTCCCCACCTGAGCTATGTTTAACCGTTTCCAAAATCTATTTTCTAAGGGTAAGAAAGGTATCGGGATAGAATTAGCACCAGAACGTATTAGTATTGCCCAACTGCGAAAGCAAGGTCAGGGCTACAAGCTGGTGAGCCTTCATACCCATGAAGTTCCCGAAGGTTTGTTTGACGGCGGGAAAATAATCGATGCCGCCAGTTTAGCTGAACTTGTGACGGAAATTCTCGATGAGCATAAACTCAAAGTCGAGCAAGTCGCTACGGCTGTCCCCATGCGGGAAGCGGTGATCCGAATTATTCCTATTCCCGCCGAACTCGATGACCAAGAACTGCGAGATATGGTTCTCAACCATGAAGCCGGTCTATACTTACCCTATCCGCGTGAAGAAGTGGATTTAGATTACCAAAAACTGGGCTTCTTCATGGACGAAGACGGGATTGAAAAAGTACAAGTCTTGCTGGTGGCAACACGCCGGGAGGTGACAGACACCTATCTGGATACTTTCCAACTGGTGGGGTTAAAAGTCGATGTCCTGGAAATCAATAGTTTTGCCCTGATTCGCACCATCCGCGAGCAACTGCGACAATTTGCGCCTCAAGAAGCGGCGGTATTGGTGGATATAGAATTTGATAGTACAGAAATTGCCATTATTGTCGATGGTGTCCCCCAGTTTTCCCGTACCGTTCCCATTGGTACATTCCAACTCCAGAGTGCGCTGTCGCGGGCGATGAATTTACCGACATCCAGAAACACGGAACTCTTGCAGGGAATGACTATACCCAACACTCCGGTGGATGGCATTCGCACGGGTGCCACTGGAATTAATCCGGGAATGGCAGCACTGCTGAGAGTTTTAGGTGAACTCGCCGATGAATTGCGTCGTTCCATCGACTTTTATTTAAATCAGAGTGAAAATCTAGAAGTGGCTCAACTCCTCCTCGCTGGACCTGGTGGCGGAATTGGACAACTGGATGAATTTTTCACCCAACGATTAAGCTTGCCTACCACTCAGGTTGATCCGATTGCGGCACTATCCTTAGAGATGGAGCAAGATGTTCCCCCAGTACAACGACCCGGATTGGGAACGGTATTAGGATTAGGATTGCGGGAGGTTTAACCCTAATGTATAGTCTCGATATTAATTTTCTTAAAGATAGACCCGATTATCGCCAACCCGATAAAGGATCTGAGTCCCCCAAAGCCAAAAAACAGATTCATATTGGGGAAATGACGCCGCTGGTTCTGGGTGTGATTGTTGGGTTACTGCCGCTGGCGTTAGCCGCCGGCATCGGTTTTTTGTGGCTACCTCAGCAAAATGCCAAGTTAAACCAGGAAATTGCTGAAATCGACCAAGAACTAGCAAGTTTGGAAGCGGAAAAAAATAAAATTAATAACCTGGATAATCAAATCCAAGCGGTGAGACAGGAAACCGAAGCCTTGGCAACGGTCTTTAATCAAATTAAGCCCTGGTCAGCCATTCTACAGGATATTCGCGATCGCGTCCCCAGCGGAGTCCAAATTCAAGCGATTGAACAAACGGAAACCGAAACTGAAGCGGCTGAGGGGACTGAGGGTAGCACCCCCTTACCCACAATTAACGTGGAGATTTCTGGCGTAGCGCGTTCGTTTGATGATGTGAACAACTTTCTGCTGACGCTACAGGAATCTCCCTTTTTTCAAGAGGAAGAAACTCATATCGTTACCGCTCAACTGGAGGAGAACCCCGCTGAGTTAGAAGTACCGGAAAAGGAAGACGGCGAGACGGTGGCTGAGATAACCTACGAGTTGCCCAAAGTGGTAGGCTATAGCGTTGAAACGAGCTTGACAAATGTCCCTGCTTCTGAGCTATTGCGCGAAATTGACCGCAAAGGAGCGGTGGGATTAGTGGCTCGGATCAAAGCCTTACAGCAGATTGAGCAAAATCAGGCAACAGAGACACCTAGCCCAGCTCCAAGCCCCAGCCCCAGCCCAACTGAGACAACTACGGAGTGATCTAACTATGACTTATGCTGATCCAGATTTTATCCCCGTTGAAGAGCAGGAGGAAGAACCCAGTTATCCGGAGGCGTTTGGGATTACCTTCACGCCAAAAGTTGCGGGAATTATCTTGGCTATTTTAGGACTTGGTGGGGCTGCTTATCTCGCCTGGAAAGTTGTGCAGCCTGCCTTGGTTGAAAATCAAGGGTTAAGGGCGCAGCGTCAAGAAAAAGAGGGTCAACTCCAAGATCCCCAAGAAATTCAGCAGCAGATTCAACAGAAACAACAGGAATTAGTTCAGGTAAAGCAGCAAAACCAAACGGTGACAGGTTTATTTGCTGATGAACAATCGGCAAATACCTTGCTGCTAGATGTGAATCGGTTTATCAAAGACGCAGACGGAAAATTGACGAGTTATGAACCGGTTCAAGTCAATGAAGAAGAAAGCGATATCGTTACCGATGGTTCCCTGGGAGCAGCCGTTAACGGCAAACTCAAACGCCAAAGCTTTAATTTAGAGATGGAGGGCAGCTTTAACGCAATCCAGTCAATTTTACGGAGTATTGAGCGACTACAAACCCTAGTTGTGGTGAAAGAGTTGACAACAGATATCAGCACACCGCAAGGGCTGTTGGTCGATGACCAAGGTACGGTGACACCCATTGTAGAGAAAGATGAACAAATCATTCGCGGTGCTCCACCGACTCTGACAACAAGCTATAGACTGGATGTGTTGATGCCCTTGAGTGAGGAACAAAAGCAGGCAGAAATGGAAGCCGCCGCTGAAGAAGAGGCTCAGGAATAGGGTAGTAGAGCAGGGGAAGCAATGTAGAGACGCGCCATGGCGCGTCTGGGAGCAGGGTGAAGAAATTCTGAACCCAGATTAATTAATTAATTTATCCCCATAACATCATTATGATTAAGGTGGTTTAGAGGTCATAAGTGAGGAGTGAATTGTGAGACAGGAGCAACTGTTCAGTGGAATCGCGATCGCGACGGCCGTCTCCCTATCGATAACACAACCCGTCTGGGCGGCGACGGCTGAAGTTACCGCCGTTCGGCTCAATCCCAGAGGTAGTAGTTTAGAACTGATTCTGGAAACCCAAGCGGGGGATCAGCGCCCTCAAGTTTTCCCGGTGAACCGGGGTAAGGATTGGGTGGCGGATATTGTCAATGCTCGGTTGAACTTAAGGGAAGGCAATAGCTTTCGTCAAGACAACCCCATGCCCGGTATTACCGCTGTTACGGTGAGTCAAATCGAACCCAACAGCATTCGAGTAACAGTTAGTGGGGCAGAAAGTCCACCGGAAGGTCAAATTCTTCAGCAAGCGTCTCAGGCAATTACTCTAGGAATTAGTCCTGCTCCCAGCAATCAAGCCGCCGTTTCGATTCCCGTTTCCTCGCCCTCTGGGGAGTCAGCGTCAATTACTCCACCAACACTACCCTCCTCTACTGCATCAAATAGCGCTAGGAGTAGAGAAAATGTCAGTATTCCCCAACTGGGAAGCAGTAGTGCAGGGACGCGAACAGAGGCGAGTAACGCGGCTTTGAACCCGATTGCCGCTCAACCGGAGATTACCACTCCAGCTAATTTCAATCTTAATCCAGCAGTAGAAAATCAACAGAACATTTCCATTCCCGTTACTCCGCCACCCAGAGAATCAGGATCAACCGTTGCCACTCTACCCAATCTCGGAACCACTCGCTCTACCTCAGACTTTTCATCTCCCGCCACTCCCCGATCCCAATCCCAGCGTTCTAATTCACCCCCAGTCGTTGCCCAAACCCCGACACCGGACTCTCCTGAACCCACTCAAGCTCAACCCACTCCCGTAGTTCCAGCACCTTCACCTGATGTATTAGTTCCCAATCCGACAATTACCATTGATGGGGTTCCGGCTGCACCTGCGGGGACAGTCCAACCGGTTGCTCCAGCGCCCCCATTCTTGCCTAGGGCGGTTGCGCCACCGGTGGGGGATATTGCCGTTTCTAATATTAATGCCGCCGCCAGCGAGATTGACCTGGGAACAGCCGCCGTAGTACCCCGCCTATCCTTACGAGAAGCCCCTGTCCGAGAAGTCTTGGCACTCTTGGCGCGATCGGCTGGATTGAACCTTGCCTTTGCTGGAGGAGGCGGTGGTGAGGCGGCGGCGGCGGCTGAGGAAACGATTTCCCTGGATTTGGAAAACGAACCAGTTCAAGATGTGTTTAACTACGTTCTTCAGCTTGCTGGACTCCAGGCAAATCGTCGGGGACGTACTATATTTGTGGGGACTCGCCTACCTCAAGCGGCACGTAATGTGATTAGTCGCACGTTACGGTTAAATCAAGTTAGCGTTTCCAGTGCTTCTGCCTTCCTGGCAACCCAAGGAGCAGAGGTTCAACAAGTGGTTATCCCCATTGAACGAGAATTCAATCAAGAGACGGGAGCCGTGATTCGGGAAACCGAACAACCCGCCGAGTTGAGACCCCTCACCGTCAATCAGCCAGGGGAAGCAATGGGTGCCTTGCTGCTGAGGGGATTATCGGTTTCTACAGATGAGCGATTGAATGCGATTACCATGGTGGGTGAACCGCGCCAAATTGAACTGGCTTCGGCTTTCCTGACGCAATTGGATTTGCGGCGTCGTCAAGTGGCAATCAATGTCAAGATTGTTGATGTTAACTTGTTGGGAGAAGATGCCTTTAATACCAGTTTCTCTTTTGGCGTTGATGACGGCTTTTTTGTCGTAGATAATGGGGCTGCAATTTTTAATTATGGAGAATTCAGACCCCCGAGTGATTTAGAAGCAACGTCAAGTCTTGGCGCTCCAACGATTATCGCTAATCCCTTTAGCGGTGCCAATACGTTTCTTAATCTTAATGAGACAAGAGCTATTGGACAAACTGATCCAGGAATAGTATTGATAGATGAAGCGACTGGTTCTGTTAGAAGACTCTTACAAAGAGGAGCATTAGAGTTTTTTACCCGAGAAGCTGGGATTTCTGAAAATCCTCTGCAAGCCCAAATTACAGATGTTACTTTGGCAACAGATACCATTATCACGCGCGACGCAGAGGGGAATTTAAACATATCACAGGGCGAGGAAGGAACAGCTACGGCGGCTTTACCCAGTTTATTTAGATTTCCCCAAAATTTCCTTGCCCAATTACAAGCTCAAATTACGAGCGGAAATGCTAAGATTTTGACCGATCCCACTTTGTTAATCCAAGAAGGACAAACAGCAGGTGTTAACCTGACGCAAGAAGTGGTAGGGAATATTCGGAGAGAGACGGAAAGCAGTGATAACCTAACGACAGTGACTGTCACCACGGAAATTAAAGAAGCCGGTTTACAATTGGGCATCACCGTTGATCGCATTGACGATAATGGATTTGTTACGCTAAATGTCAATCCGAGAGTTACCTCTATTGGCAGTGTACAAAACATCTCGATTGGAGAAGATACGAACCAAATTGCACTTTTGAATGTGCGTGACCTTAATTCCGGTCAGATTCGTCTACGGGATGGGCAAACTCTAATCCTGACAGGCATTATTCAAGAGAGCGATCGCACAACGGTGAGAAAGGTGCCAATTTTAGGCGATTTGCCAATTCTGGGGGCGTTGTTCAGAAGTACCGAGCGGACAAACCAACGTCAAGAGGTAATTGTGCTGCTTACGCCTCAGATTTTGGATGACTCAGAACGAGGCTCCTTTGGCTACAACTATACGCCAGGGCGAGAGGCGCAGGAAGTGTTACAGCGCCGAGGGTTTCCCACGACGGGGGGTTTTTAGACATCGGTATAGTCGGTATTTATAGTTAAAAATCCCGAAATCTACATAATTTAACAAACCTCGCGGAATTCCCCACCCGTCTAAACGGTGGGGATGGATAGGGAACATTCAAAAAAATGTTGCTTGACTGTCCTTTTCTGGGTATAATTTCAGATGATAAAAACCAGAAAAGGACGAGGTAAAAATTGGCAGTGAGACGGTGTAAATTTAGATTGTATCCAAACAAGCAGCAATTGACAAAGTTATTTGCTGCCCGTCGTCTTCATGCCTACTTATACAACGCCTGCGTTGCCCACCGTCGTTATGAATGGAAGGCAAATAAACACAGTGTAACCTATTTTGAGCAACAGAATTGTTTGCCAGAATTCAAGAAATTCTGGGAGGAATATGCTCGGCTTAATTCTCTAAGTTTGCAGGCAACAGTAAAACGGGTTGACCTAGCCTATAAAGGCTTTTTCCATGGGTTAAGAAAGCCGCCGAAATTCAAGTCAATTTGTAAATATTCCGGCTGGACTTATCCATCTTCACCCAAGAAATCAGGATGGAGAGTGGAAGGTAAAGGGGAACATGGGCGGCTGACTCTCAAAGACCTGGGGATCACCTTGCGGATGAGGGGAAAAGTCAAGCAGTGGGGAGAACCGACAACGCTCACCATTGTCCATAAGCCAGGAGTGAATCAGTGGTTTGCCTCAATTACGGTTGAGCTAGAAGACGCGCCACCGAAGTTCGGATCGCAATCTGATTTGAGCTATGAGTCGGTGGTAGCCTTCGACTTGGGAACCGAGACGGCAATCACCACCTATAACGGGCAAGAATTTGAGGAGATAACCAACCCTCGGTTCACCCAAGTCCTGGAACCCAAGATTAAGAAAGCATCCAAGGAGCTAAGAAGGAAACGCGCTCCCAACCGGAAGAAACGAATCAAGGCATCGAATCGGTGGAAGAAGCATCGCCGGAAAGTATCAAAGCTGCAACGGAAAGCCGGAAATCAACGGAAAGACTGGCAGCATAAAATCACGTCAGATCTAGCAAGTCGTTATGACATCGGCGTGAGCGAGAAGTTGAATACGAAGGCGATGACACAAAAGGCGAAAAAAGGGGGTAAAGGGAAGAAACAAAAAGCCGGACTAAACAAATCCATTTTGTCAGTAGGGTTTGGCAATCTGAACAAGTTGCTGACCTATAAGATAGAAGGGAAGGGGGGCTTAATGTTAATCCTAGATACCCGAAAACTGAAGCCATCACAGCGCTGTCCTCAATGCCACACAGTCCATAAAGAGTGGGCAGAGTTATCAAACCGATACCATGTTTGTGACAAGTGTGGATTTGAGATTGAGCGGGATAGAGGCAGCGTATTGCTAATGTATAACGTTGACGAATAAGCAACCGGAGTTAGGAACTAGCTCCGTCAGTCTTGGATGCTCTGGCTCTACTTCATCACCCAAAGTTCCATTGAATTGCGGAGGGATGAAGCAACTGGGGCAGATGAAGAGACGAAGATCCCAAGCTAAGGAGAAAGGGGAATTGAAACCGCAATTTCCTACGAGTTGGGGTTAGTTCATAGGTTTCCACGTTCCATATCGGGCAATCAGCCATTAGAATAATGCAGTGAAACTTTGAGCCGATGGGTGTTTCGGGCATTTTTCCCTGAAACCCCTGGTTCTGGGGGTCAAATAGTGAACTCTAGACTAATGGGTTAGAGTAAGCGTTGACCTAAGATTCACGCAGAAATAAGGAGATTTATAATGAACAAGGGCGAATTAGTGGATAAGGTGGCGGAAAAGGCTGCTGTGACCAAAAAACAAGCGGATGCGGTGTTAACTGCGGCATTGGAATCAATTATGGAAGCTGTCTCTGAGGGCGATAAAGTCACCTTAGTTGGCTTCGGTTCCTTTGAATCGCGGGAACGCAAAGCCCGTGAGGGACGCAATCCTAAAACTGGCGATAAGATGGAAATCCCGGCGACGAAGGTGCCGGCGTTTTCTGCGGGCAAGCTGTTCAAGGAACAAGTTGCCCCTCCCAAGTAAGGGTGTGAGATAAGAGAGAATGTAGAGACGCGCCATGGCGCGTCTCTACAGACGGATTTTGAGGAGACGTGATCCTTGAAACGACCCATTCACGGGGGAAATCTAGCCTGGGCAGCGGCGCGGGCAGGTTGTTCCCCTTCCCTGATTCTGGATTTTTCGGCGAGTATCAATCCTTTGGGACCGCCAAAATCTGCGATCGCGGCGATTGAGTCTCATCTGGATGACTTGGTGGCTTACCCTGCACCGGATTACTACCCGTTACGGGTGGCTCTGAGTCAATTCCATCCGACGCTGAACCCTGACTGGATTCTACCGGGGAATGGCTCGGCTGAGTTGTTAACCTGGGCTGCCAGGGAACTCTCAGAACTGGAGGAAACGATTATTTTGACTCCTGCCTTTAGCGACTACCAACGGGCGCTGAGGGCGTTTAATGCCAGAATCAGGGGGTGTTTTTTATTTGGGGGAGATGGGGGAGATGGGGAAGATGGGGGAGTTGTCTCAACACTCAGTCAGGGCGGGTTTTGCCCAAAGGTTATCATCAATAGTCAAAACAAAATCCCTAAACCCGCCCCTACATTAGGGCTTGTCTCTGGCAAAAATCAGGGTTTGCTGCTGAATAATCCCCATAATCCGACGGGTCAATTATGGGATACAGCTAGCCTGCTGCCTTTTTTGCAGCAATTTGCTTTGGTGGTTGTGGATGAAGCCTTTATGGACTTTTTGCCACCGGATCAGCAGCAAAGCTTGATTCGGTGGGTGCAGGATTATCCGAATCTGGTCATTTTGCGATCGCTGACTAAATTCTACAGCCTGCCTGGACTTCGTTTAGGTTATGCGATCGCTCATCCTGAACGGTTACAACGCTGGCAACAGTGGCGTGATCCTTGGTCTGTAAATGTCCTGGCTGTGGCGGCTGCTATTGCTGTGGTGCAGGATCAGGCATTTCAACGCCAAACTTGGGATTGGCTTCCTGCTGCGCGATCGCATCTGTTTCAAGGGTTATCATCGTTACCAGGGTTACATCCCTATCCCAGCGCGGCTAACTTTTTGCTGGTACACTCAGAACACTCCTGTTCCCAACTACAGGAACACCTACTCAAGCACCATTGTATTTTAATTCGGGATTGCTTGAGTTTTCCGGAATTAGGCGATCGCTATTTTCGAGTCGCTATTCGGACTCAAGCAGATAATCAATGTTTATTAGATGCTTTGAAAGATGTTATAAGTTAGAAATTCTGAATCAGAATTATTTTTTTTAACGCAGAGGAACGCAGAGGTTAACGCAGAGGAACGCAGAGGAATTGGGAGTATTGGCGTGAAAAGTTTATAGAATTGGAGAGACAAGCGGAAATAATATGACAAATGACAAATGATTATGACCTTATTGTAATTGGTAATAGCAGGGCTGGCGCTTATGCTGCCTTGGCTGCGACTCAATTAAAGGCTCGTGTTGCCTTGATTGAACCTGAGAACCTCCAGAGCAACGGGTTGGGTCAAGATGTGCTGTACAATAAGGCATTGATGCAGGTAGGGCGAGTTCTTCAGCAAGTACGGAAAGCGCCTCACTTTGGGGTTAATTCTGCTATAAATCCCTCGATTGCTGATAATCCTGGATTACAAAAACAGTTGATAAAAAAATCAGAGGAAGCCGGGGAAGAAGGTAGAGACATGCCAGGGTTTGTCTTGGAGTCATTCCCCCATTTTGCTACTGTACACATTACTGAAGCAATGGAATGGGCGGATATGTTGGTTTCTACTTGTTCTGAAGCCACTTCTCCAGCAATTTTGGCATCCTTTGGTGTGCATGTCATTTCTGGGGGCGGAGAATTTTGCCTTTTACCTCACTTGGGCTTTGTTGTCAATAATCGACGCTTACGGGCAAGGGCATATTTAATTGCAACGGGTTCTTGTCCAGAAATTCCTGATATCGATGGGTTAGAGACAATCCGTTACTTTACCCCAAGAGATATCTGGAAACAGGTAGACAAGTATAGAAGCAAAGTTATCAGGACAGATTTGACTGATACCGTTCCTCAAAAAAACGATAAGGTAACGACACATAGTCCTCAAGGAAAACCGGAGAACTTAGAAGAAACTATTCCATTTCAGTTACAGAAAAATTGGTTAGTTGTGGGTAGTACTCCCAATGCGGTGGAACTCGCTCAAACATTAGCGCGGCTGGATTGTCAGGTTACACTGGCGGTGAGTGAGGCTTATATTTTTCCCCAAGAAGATTTAGAGGCGTCGCGTCTGGTGCAAGCGCAATTAGAAGCCGAAGGAATTCGTGTTTTGACTCAAAGTTCGGTGACTCAGGTAAGGTGGATTGAGGGACAAAAATGGGTGCAAGTGGGAAATTGGGCAATTGAAACCGATGAAATTTTGTTGGCGACGGGTCAAACTCCTAATATTGAATCGTTAAATTTAGCTGGAGTTGGGGTCAAGTTTTCCCGAAAGGGGTTGAAACTCAACCAAAAACTGCAAACCACGAATCCGCGTATCTATGGTTGTGGTGATGTGATTGGCGGTTATCAATTTGAGCATATTGCCGAATATGAAGCCAGTATTGCAATAAAAAATGCTTTATTTTTTCCCTTATGGACTGTAGACTATCAGGGAATTCCTTGGGCAATTTTTACTGATCCAATCTTAGCACGGGTGGGGTTAACAGAAGCGCAAGCCAGACGCCGTTATGGGAAAGAGGTTTGGGTGGTGCGACAGTATTTCAAAACCTTGGATAAGGCGCAGATTCTAGGGGAAACGACGGGATTTTGCAAACTGGTGCTGCGTCGGAATGGGACAATTTTAGGTGGATTAATTGTGGGAGCAAATGCTGATGAATTAATTGGTGCGATCGCGCTACTAATTCGCCATAAGATTAAAGTGGGTTCACTGGCTAAAATGCCGCAAGCTTCGCCTACAATGTCAGAGATTCTTTATAAAACGGCGCAGGAGTGGCAACGTCAACGTTTAGAGGGTAATAAGATGTTACAAAATCTGCTGGAAAGCTTTTTTAACTGGCGACGGAAGTGGTGAGTTGATACATAGGAATGTAAAGACGTTGCCTGTAACATCTCTAGCAACATCTCTAGCAACATCTCTACCAACATCTCTACCAACATCTCTACAATGGAGGGTTTTTAAGCTCTGCCTTAATTAAAATGTAACCACGCTGCGAATGGATTCCCCTTGGTGCATTAAATCAAACCCCTCATTTATTTTTTCTAAGGGCATGACATGGGTAATTAAATCATCAATATTAATCTTACCCTCCATATACCAATCCACAATTTTCGGAACATCAGTGCGTCCCTTTGCGCCACCAAAAGCCGTTCCTTTCCAAACCCGTCCAGTTACCAATTGAAAGGGACGAGTACTAATTTCTTGTCCTGCGCCTGCTACTCCAATAATCACACTCACGCCCCATCCTTTATGACAACATTCCAAGGCTTGGCGCATCACATTGACATTACCAATGCACTCAAAACTATAATCGGCTCCACCTTTAGTTAACTCCACCAAATAAGGAACTAAATCTCCCTCGACTTCACGGGAATTGACAAAATCCGTCATGCCAAATTTTTCTGCTAATTCCCGTTTATCTGGATTAATATCAACGCCAACAATTTGACTTGCGCCTACCATTCGCGCCCCTTGGATCACATTTAAGCCAATCCCACCGAGTCCAAATACCACAACTCTGGAACCGGGTTCAACTTTGGCGGTATTAATCACCGCACCAATTCCCGTGGTTACGCCGCAGCCAATATAACAAACCTTCTCAAAGGGCGCATCTTCGCGAATTTTCGCCACGGCAATTTCTGGTAATACGGTATAGTTGGCAAAGGTAGAGGTTCCCATGTAGTGATGCAGCATTTTGCCATTACTTGAGAACCGACTTGTGCCATCGGGCATGACACCTCGTCCCTGAGTTGCCCGAATCGCCTGACAGAGATTGGTTTTGAAACTTAAGCAATACTCACAGTTCCGACATTCGGGTGTGTAGAGCGGAATCAGATGATCACCGGGTTTAACGCTTTTTACCCCGTCTCCAACCTCGACGACTACACCAGCACCTTCATGTCCTAAGATAGCAGGAAAGAGTCCTTCTGGGTCTTTGCCAGAGAGGGTATAGGCGTCGGTATGACAAATCCCTGTTGCTTTAATTTCAACCAGTACTTCCCCAGCTTTGGGTCCCTCTAGCTGAACGGTTTCAATGGTTAACGGTTTCCCAGCTTCGTAGGCGACGGCTGCTTTAACGTCCACGTTTTCCCTCCTGCTTTTTCCACTATCGTTTAGTGTATCGCTATCCCAGAAGGCAGTTGGGTTTCCTACGTCAACCCAACATCTCAGTCAAGGCGATTGAAATCGCAGCTACACAAACAAAGTCCGCCTGCGCGGACTGGGTTATAACGGGGGTAGCTAATCCGAATTTGGTGTAATATCCAATTTAAATGCATGACAGCTTACTTATCGTAGGTGGGCATTGCCCACCCTACATCAAATGACTAATGACTAATGACTAATGACCAATAACCAATGACAAACCCAGTTATTCTCGTTCACGGTATTTTCCGCACCTCATCAGTTTTCCGCAAACTCTCTCCCTACCTCAAAAAACAAGGTTTTTCCGTTTATACCCTTGACCTAAAACCAAATAACGCCACATTGGGTTTAGACCAAATGGCAGCCCAATTAGCTAATTTTATCAACCAAACATTCCCCCTCAACCAACCTATTGATTTAGTCGGTTTAAGTATGGGAGGACTCGTCACGCGCTATTATGTGCAGCGATTAGGTGGAATTGACCGAGTGCAGCGTTACATTACCATTTCCGCCCCCCATCACGGCACCTGGTTAGCCTACCTATTGAACCGTCGCGCCTGCCTGCAAATGCGCCCAGGAAATCCTTTGCTAGAGGATTTAAACCGAGATGTCCAGATGTTAGAACGCCTCAATTTTACATCAATTTGGACACCCTGGGATTTTATTATTATTCCGGGTAATAGTTCACGAATGCCCGTGGGTCAAGATGTGAAAGTTACCGTTTTTGCCCATGCTTGTATGGTGATTAATCCTCACAGTATGCAAGCAGTAGCTTCGGCTTTATCCGAACCCTTTTATCAAATTCAGGCAAATTAGGTTTGTAGTTCGTAGTCAGGGCTTTAGCTCTATTTTAATGATAGGTGTCACCTCAAAACGTTACCGCTCGCCGATCGCCGCTAACTCGTGACTGCCGAAAATTGCCTCTGGATGAGCATAAAATTTAAACTCTATTAAATTATAAAAGGGGTCTTGTAAGAAAAAGGTGCGATGTTCGGTCACATCACCCGGAAAGCGTCGCTTCGGTTGCTGATAGAATTGAAGCTGTTGATGTTGGGCGCGATCGCATAAGGCTTGCCAGTCAGCTTCAGCGGTAAAAATCAAGCCAAAGTGACGCGGATAAATTCCCCGTTGTGGCGTTAAGGGTTCATCAGTGAGATGGGCTACCAGTTGATGCCCATAGAGGTTTAAAATGACCGCTTGACGGGTTTCTCGCCCAATGTCACAGCCGAGTCCTCTGCCATAATAGTCTTTGGTTTGCTCAATATCGCTAACGGGAAATGCCAAATGGAAGAGAATGGGATTCATGCTACTCATTGAAGTTTTGCCTAATCCTATAATCACCCTAAACAGTTATTCATCGATCGCATACCCGAAACTGTCGCCTACGATACACCCGGCAACGTCCTCTTAACCCTTAAGATACGCCATGGTGGGGTCAGGGCGGGTTTTGAACAAAGGTTATCATCAATAGCTTGCGCCAAGTCCCTAAACCCGCCCCTACACAATCAAAACTCAACACTTAGTAAATGCTTGCAACCTTCAATTCTCTCAACCCTTGGCTTATTGCTGTCCTCTTAAATACAGTATTATTAGCGATCGCCTGGGTAATCCCCAAGCAACTCCTCACCCGCCCTGGAATTCTCCACGCCTGGGCGTTGGGAATTGTGATCTGGGGGACGTTAGGCTGGCAAGGGTATCTGATTGTTATGGTTTATTTCCTGGTAGGTTCAGCCGTTACCCGTATCGGTATGGCGGAAAAAGAAGCGGCGGGAATCGCGGAAAAGCGTTCAGGCGCCAGAGGACCGGAAAATGTGTGGGGTTCGGCTTTAACGGGTACGCTTTGTGCGGTGGGCGTTCTTTTCCTGGATGAACCCGATCGCAGTTTTCTCCTACTGGGGTTCGTCGCCAGTTTTGCCACTAAGCTTTCTGATACTACCGCCAGTGAGGTGGGTAAAGCTTACGGTAAGCGCACGTTTTTAATCACCACCTTACAACCTGTATCCCCCGGAACCGAAGGTGCAGTTAGCTTAGAAGGAACTCTGGCGGGGGCTGTCGCCTCGGCTGCGATCGCGGTTCTGGGTTGGGGTGTTGGCTTTATCGACTTGACAGGTGTCTATTTTTGTGTTTTAGCTGCCTTTGTTGCCACTAACCTAGAAAGTGTGATTGGTGCCACTTGGCAATCTCAGGTGGAATGGATGACCAACGAAGTCGTGAATTTTATCAATACGTTAATTGGTGCGATCGCGGCTATCCTGTTTGTCGTCATCTGGCACAGTATCATGGGATTACCTGGATAGTATAGTTTTCCTGACCTTTTATCCTGAGTCATAGAAAAGTCCTCAGTTAAATAACCAAGGACAAATAATCAATAATCAATGACCAATGACCAATGACCAATGACCAATGACCAATGACCAATGACCAATGACTAATGACCAATAACTAATGACCAATAACTATTCTATTTGCCGACCAAACACCATTTGTAAAACCATCGGTTTACCATCATCGCGATGATATTTATCCGCCCAAGCGCGAATAATCTCATCAAGTTCTGCCATGGCTTGATCAACATTTTCCGGTGGAATATCCAATTCCTCCAACACCCGCATCACACCGTCCTGACGTTCTGCCCACTCTTTCATCAACCGGAAGTACTGCGCCGTATCCTCCACCATCGTGTAGGTACGTTCTTTGCCATCTACGGGCGAATACGAGGCACTGGTCAGAGCATAATACGGTAAACCCCAAGGACAATCAATGCGCGTAACGGTTCCGGAGTACAGCAAACGCCTTTTGATATGTTCTGCCATGGCTTCCGAAAGAGATGCCCGCCGTTCCGGAGGTAAATCTTCCTGAGAACGACTGTGCAGGAACTCAATCAATTCCATGAACTGTAAGGAACTCACCACCTGGGCATCTGGGAGATGATCCGGCAGTTTTTCTTCGAGAATTCGCTTTTCTTCCTTGTGCAGGCTAGTGCCAGAGATCCGCGATCGCCCCGGTTGCCAGGAATACTGATCCATCCACACGTAAGGAAACTGGATCAAATAGCGGGGTTCTTGAGACCCCAGCATCTTCAGCAGTTTTCCTTCCGTTAATGCCTGTCGAACTTCTTCAACAATAACCTTGACCCGCTTTGGTTCAATATGGTGTAAATGTCCGGTCATCCGGATATTTTCACTCTGTTCCAAATAGGTCGTGTAAATCGCACATTTAGCAGCAGTCGCCGCCGCATCTAGAAATGCCCCATGTCGGTGTCCACTGGTTCTCATTGCGCTGAAAGCCAGATATATCATAATCTGATCCATGGCGCTGGGGCTAAGGCTTTTGATCAGATCGAGATGATTAGTCATTTTAGGGAGCGGTCACATCGCATGGGTACAACAGAATAAAAGGTAATGACGAACCCACGGCTTCACCTAAACCAGCGAGTCCAACTTCAAAAGCAAAACATGCGCTTAATTTAAAGCACCCTAATATTAAGTCTAAATTCTCCTTAGATTATAGACGACGGAAGATAAACAACCCAGGAGATACCTTAAGCTGGAAGCCCCCCTGGGTGGGTCACAACTAGGGGGTATAATTCTTCCAGGAAAGTATATATTATATCAAATGGCACTAACTACCTATGCCCAAGTAAATTCGCGCCGTCCACTACCCCGGTGACAAATCTGGGGCGCGAGGGTGTCTTGGGAGGTGAAGAAACGCCGTTGTCCACCGCGATTGGTCTCAGGACCTTGAGGACCCGCATCTCCAGTTTTCACTAAAGACAATAGCGAGTGGGCAGGAGTAGACTGAAAAAGTGAGACCGAGCGATCGCGAATATCATGAGCATTGACAGCCAATGAGAGCGTAAGCAGGCTCACTAAAGTAACAGAAGTGTAAAAGCGCATAGATGTCCGTGTCAGGGTTTCTAGTCCCTGTTACGGACTCTTTACTCATGGTTCAGGAAAAATCCCCGTCAGAGTTAATGTGGATTGTGTGAAGTTTAATGGTAAACTAGCCTGTTTATCTTGAGTTTGTTCCCAATTTGGGTGAGGGGAATTGGGGTGCAGAGGTACACAGATGCCATGGCACGTCTGGGAGCAAGAGAAAGGTTGTAGGGGCGGGTTTTACCAATAACATTTTGGAGACAACCCCTAACCTCACTAAACCCGCCCTTTTTAGCGCAACAGGAGCAGACTAATCCCTGATCACTGTAAACAGTTTACGAGCAACCAGTTTCCCGCCGGATTAAAACGTCCCCACCCTTGTAGCTGTTGCTGATCAGGATAATGCTGGAGTTGCTGATTAACATCCGGTTGTACCGTAATCAACATCCAAATTTGACCCATAAGACTTTCAGGTTCGCTCAGGGTAATCATGTAATCCTGGTCAGCATGGCGTTGGAATATGCCAGTGAAATAGATTAAGGTATATGATTGGCGATTGGTGATTAGTGATTGGTGATGGGGAAAATTCTCCCCCATCTTCCCCATCTTCCCCATCTTCCCCTGCTCCCACTGCTCCCCCTGCTCCCCCTGCTCCCCCATCTTCCCCATCTTCCCCTGCTCCCACTGCTCCCCCTGCTCCCCCTGCTCCCCCATCTTCCCCATCTTCCCCATCTCCCTCATCTCCCCCTGCTCCTCAACCATGCCCGAACTGGGATACTCTTCTGGATGATCCAAGTAATAATGTTGCCAGTACCGCCAATCGGGATCATCAAGGGATTGATTAAATATAGGAATCATGACAGCCGGGGCAATAGCATCGCCCAACAATGCCTCTTGAATATGTCGGACAGCTAACTCCCTCGGCTGACAGCCAAGTTCCACACACAATGCCGCCGCCATTCCTGCGGCTTGACCCAGATTCATCACCACAGGCTGCAACCGCGTCGAACCATTGGCAATGTGAGAGACCGAGATATTTTTATCACACACCAACAAACCATCCATTGACACGGGTACAAGGCAACCATAAGGAATCGTAAACGGTGTTCCTGTCCAACGCCCTCCCCAACGGATGGATTTTGGGGCTAAGGGAAATGTAAAACCGGGATAATGATGGTCATTGGCATAATTTCCCACAGCAATTCCGGTAAAATCGCCTGACTCATCGACAGGCAAAGGCGCAACTTGACCTCCCGCTATCGGTAAAATCTCTTGTTCCCGCAATGTCACCACCCCCACCAGACGCCGACTTTCTCGATAGTAAGGATGTAAAGCGTAAGCCCCACCCCCAATAGACGCCTCTGGAAACATATCATCGGCTAAACCATAACGCCGTCCCAGTTGAGATTGAATAAAACAGGCAAAGCCTTGACTATGCCAACGGGCTTCTTGGAGAAACTGCTGTCGGGATGCATCCGATTCCACTAAGCGCCCAACTCCCTCACCATAATCATTGCCAGATTGGGGCCAATTCAGCATAAACAGTCCCCCCGGTAAGCGTCCGTAATTGAGAAAGGATTCCATCCCATAACCCTCCCACGTACTGATAAACTGTTCTGGTTTGTATTCAGGCGGGGGAGGAATTTCTGGTGCGGTATCAGTGCCAAAATCTTTGAGGATGACGACCCATGTTGGTGCTTGAACTGGATAGCGTTGAGTCAAGTCATTGTCAGAAACAGGCGCACTCAGTTCACCAAAGCGCGATCGCAACTCCCAACCCCAGCGATAGGAAATCTCGGCTAATTCCAGTACATCTCCCAATTCCGTGGCGTCTAGGGTGACTTTGGCGTGAATCACAACATCAGTAAATCGCACGCCGGTGACACAATCCCCTGCTTTGAATACCGCTAACGGCGTTTGTCCAGAAATCCACTTGAGGTTAGGTAATACTTGCACCCAATCCGCCAAGAGTTGAGCGCCAATTCTAGGGTGGTAGGTAAACAAACTCACCCACCCATGATCAAGTCCTCCGGGCTGTCGCTGTTGGAGTTCTCGCAAAAACGCGCCCCATAACCCTGTTTGCCACGCGGCTAATTCATTGCCATCAGGCGCACAGACACCGGCTGTTGTTAGCATTCCTCCTAGCCAGGAAAATTCACTAACTAGAATTGTTTTTACGCCTCGACGTGCGGCTTGGATGGCTGCACTTGTGCCACCTGTACCACCACCGACAACTAAGACTTCTGTTGTTAATTCATTCACAGCCATACAAAAAAATGGGGAGCCTGTCACCTTACTCCCAAAAAATGGATTTAGTCAGGGATAGTGATTATCATCACTTCTGGATCAGAGTCAAGTCACAGATACTTTTTGTAATGATTCGTTACATTGTGAATAACATAAATTTACAAAATAGCTCAACAAAGGAGAACGATTATGATTAGCCCAATGGTTATCCTAGTTTCATTGTTTGTCGTCGGTTGGGTCGCCGTTGCTGTATTAGGGACTCAGGCTTACTTCCGAGGCGAACAGAGGAAGCCAATCCACGATCGCAACTGGCGTTCTGAGTCCTTTGAGCAGCTAGCTGAGTCGATCACAGGGACTCAGACGAATTACAGCGATCGCACACCAGCTTACAAGATGGATGCTTATGCGAGCAATAATTTGCCTTCCTAACCACATCCCTGTTTGATCAACGATTTTCAACGCTTTTACACCGCCATCTCGCTTTTAGCTGCATTTGCTGTTAAGGACAATGGTGACTGTAGGACAGTAAAAGTAGAGATTTGAGTTGTGGGTTATGAACTCAAATCTCGCTAATTTTTCTCTAAGCCAACGAATCACCTTATCATGTTGGGTGTAGATCTGGCTTAACCTGATGTTTGCATAGTTAAGGAAGCTGAAACAATGATTCAGAAAGTACAAAAGAGTGACACGGAGTGGATACAACAGCTTACCCCGGAACAATATAAAGTGACCCGACAGAAGGGAACAGAACGCGCCTTTACTGGAGAGTATCACGACAGCAAGCAGCCGGGAGTCTACAAATGTGTCTGCTGTGGCAATGACTTGTTCACCTCCAAAACCAAATATGATTCTGGTACGGGTTGGCCCAGTTTTTGGGCGCCGATTGATGAAGAAAACATCAAATACGAAGCCGATAATAGTCTGTGGATGCGTCGCACTGAAATCCTCTGCGCGGCTTGTGACGCTCACTTAGGTCATGTCTTTAATGATGGACCAGCACCAACGGGTCAGCGTTACTGTCTAAATTCTGCCTCGCTAAACTTTGTCAAATCCGATCAGGTTGAATCAGAATCTGAGGCGGAAACCGATAAATCTCCAACCACCTAACCCTCCAGATCAGTGATTTGTCTATTTTGGCATGACCAGCCCCATCCAAACCATTAAGTTAGATCAGTTCCTCAAGTGGGTAGGTGTAGCGTCCACAGGCGGCGAAGCTAAACTGATGATTCAAGACGGTGATGTTACCGTTAATGGCATCATTGAAACTCGACGCGGACGTAAATTAGTTGCAGGCGATTTGGTAAGTGTACAAGGAGAAACCTATAAGGTGGGAACTCCACTCTAGACATAGTTGAGCGGAGATTTTTTGAACCATATCCGCTTAAAAAAATGGCGAGGTAATTCCCACATTTACAGACGCGAGTCCTTGTTTCTACATGGCTATCCTCCATGGAGGACAAGTATTTAGAAGCTTATCGGGGCGGGTGAAAGACGCTTAATAAAAGGTGTCACATAAAACTAAGATTTTTGCCCAACCCGCCCTCACCCAACCTGTAAAATGAAGGTAGGTTTCTTTACGATATTAGGGTATTGAGATTAACGGAAATGAGAAAAATTAACGGCAAAAATCTGCTACTTCTTAGGTATTGAGTTCAGGATGATGCCCGTAATAACTTGGGCAAGTTGATTCATTAAGTCAGAGACAAAAATAAATGGAAAGCTGTTGAATCTTAGGGATAGCTTATAGTTCCCATTCGCGATAGTTAACTAGCATGTCGTCTAAGTTTGTTTCAAACTCCTTCCAGTCATTAAACCAGATGTCCCTATTGTTATCATTTACTGGATAATCTGCATCCCATTCCTCGATAAAAGCATCCGCATCCCAGTCTTGGGATAAGACATCTGCATCCCATTCCTCGAAAGATATGTACTCATTGTTATCTGTGTCTTTTAACAGAAGTTCTATATCTCCTTCGCTGACTGTATAATTGGTAAATACTCTCATTGTTAGTTCCCCGTTTGCTCTCAACTCAATTTAACTAATCAACCAAGTTACATCTAAATCATCTCCCATTTTTCGGGAAATTATTGTAATTTAATCCATAAAAAATAGTGATTATTCTCACCATTTAGTGTGATAAACTCGTGAAAAAATGGTGATTTTTTAAGCGTTTAGCTGTGATTAATGTCACAGATTTTTCAAAAAAACTCCAGATTGAGATGTTGTCAGATCTTTTTTATATACTTTTAGTTACTTTCCTTTCATAATGCTCAATAGATGTAATTAAAACTTTACATTTGTGTCAATAATTGTAAATAAGCTGTTCGGCATTTAAATTGGGATACCTAAAACCCTGAAAGGCAACAGGTAACAGGCAACAGAGAATACACAATTTAAATGTGTTTTAGCTTATAACTGTCCTGATTTATCGGTAAATCGGAAAGATCCCGTTACAAAAGTTTAGTTATTGGAAAAGTTTTGAGTTGAAAGCGCTCCCGGAGCAAGGCTGTAGGACAAGGATTTACAGTATCGGCAATTCCTCTTCCCTGACTTGTTTAGCAAGCTAAAGCCGGAAGCCCAACGCCATACCTGTACTTCGACAGGCTCAGTAACAACTTAGGTTGGCGTTGGGATGAATAGGCGATCAATCGATGGGATTCAACATCCCTGAGATTGATAACTTGCGTATCAGTTCGCGAATAACATCTGACTGGGTTCTTTCTGTCACTTCGCAAAATTTGGTCAGATGTTCATACTCCCTATCCGATACTCGCGTTGTTACTTGTTTCATAGTTTTCAATCTGCTTTCACATTGCTAGAGTAACAGGGTACAGGTTAATTGAATAAAGCTAACCGCTTCCTGTACACCGTACCTTGACAACCTGGAATATGGGGTTCTGCCTAGAAACAGGCTATTTGTAGTCGCATCTGTGGGCGGGTAAAATTCCAGCGGTACAAAGCAAAACAAAGCAAGACAGATAGATGAACAAAACTTTGTATTGTTCCGGCGCACAGGGGCATCCCGTGTCGTTAATAAAGCCAAGAGTCTCCTAAGGGGTAGCCGGATTGTCTTGGAAGCCTACACCGTAATCTTTGATTCGGTGTAGGAGTATGTCACGAAATACATTTCTCGGCTACCTAAGCCCAAGTAATTTGGAAGGGCTAGTCCCTCCGTTGACCCGCCTTACATCCCCACCCTATAGAAGGATGGGGTATTACAGCGCTATGATAACAGGAGTGCAATTGCCACTGCTCAATGGTGACTCGGAGAGCAAGCAGACAGCAACGTTGCGCCAACCCGAACTTGATCTCACCGGAATTCGAGTCCTCACGGTGGATGATGAACCTTCGGCTGACTCAGGAAAACCCAAGCGTGAGAGATCGCTGGGGTAAGAAAGTGAGATTGTAGCCACTATCTAGATTATCACTTCCTTCATCTGTCGAAAATAGGGAATGATACCAAATCCGATGAAGTAACCCCCTCTAGCCCTAGGGTACTTTTTCCTTGAAGGCTTCTGCCTTCTGCCCTGGAGCCTTCTGCTATAAGTTGAATTTTCCGGTACAGTGTCATCTGGTAAAAGTCTGAGGGATATAGCTTGGTTATTTCTTCCCACAGACAGACGATAACCAGCTTTTTAGAAAATAGCGAAGGTGAAAGCTATCGAGATTCATCCGAGGGATGAAACCGAGCGTATGTAACTAAGTCGAATTTATTCGACCATTATAACAGTTGCGGGATGTATTATAGTTTGTCCTGATTCTACAGGCATTAAGGGTGTTATTGTTCCTAATGATAATAAATCGCCTTTTCTGAGTCGCTTTCCCACGGATTGCAAATCATCCCGCAACCATAAAACCACGTCTAAAGGGTGTTCTAATAATGCATTACTTGTACCTGTGGCTAATTCCTTTCCGGTTTCATCCAAAATCACTAATTGAATATTACTTAACCGTTCCTGCCATTCTGGAGTAGCCTGAAGTGGAATCGGTTCACCCACAATTCCTAAACGCGCCCCCACATTAATCGCGATTAGGTCAGCCGCGTCTAATTTTACCCCAGAATCATAGATTAAATCCGGCAATTCAATAAATGGAACCACTGCATCTAACGCAGCTAAAACCTCTTGGCGACTCGTCGCCTGATTAATCGCCTCACTCCCCACTCTCACCATTAAATCCCCTTCAAACAGTGGACGTGCGCCAAAATTAGCGGGTATAAGTGACCCACTGGGTAGCAGCATTTGTTCTAAGAGAATCCCGCGTAAGGGATGAGAGACATTAAACTGTTTTTGCGCTGTCGCATTCGTGAGTCCTGCTTTGTAACCGATGCGTTGTCCTAAAATAGGAGTGAGTTTTTCGATGAAGCGATCGCGTAATTGTTCTGCCTCCCTTCTCTTCTAGATCCCCGAATTCAAAGCCTCTCTCCTCGCAGGAGAGAGGTTTGGAGAGAGGTTTTCTATATCTCGTGAAAATAAGCATCTTCCCCTGCTTCCCAAACTCCCAAAACTTCCTCCTCTCAATCGCCACTATTTCCGGGTAATCTTACCTCTTCTAACACCTCTAACCCTGCCAAAAATTGCCGATCATTGCTAATATGAGGAAACTTCAACTGAGAATCGGGAACGCCGCGTTCTAACTGACGCTGACGCAGTATGGCAAAACTACCCGGTGCTAATATCCGTAGGCGAGGTGTTGGAATATAATTACCCGGTCGCTTTATCGCATAAGATGTATTCGCCTCTTGTAACTTACGCTCAAAACTAGCCAGAAAAGTTTGAGGATTCTCTAAATGTTGACCCAGTGCTAACTCAATGTTGACTAAATAATGGGGAGTGACAATACTCTCTGATAAAGTCAAACAAAAGTCTTCTAACGGTACACCAAATTCCTGCTGTAAGGCTTGCATGACTTGAGTCGCGTGGTGTTCCGTTGTCTTCTCCGTCGTCGCCGACATGGTTCCCCCGTGACGATACCGAAACACAATTAAGGGTGTTTTATTGTAAAATCCGACAACTTCTACCACATCGCCAATATCATAGCGATAAAACCCACTATAATTTGTAGTTAAAATGCGGTATTTTTCCCCAATCTTAACCTCCGTCGCTAGTAGTGTTTTCGGATGTTCGGCGTGCCATTGATCTTGGGGAACAAATTCAAAAAAGCCGCTTTCAATCGCCAAAACACTCCCATCAGTATCGACATCCGGGTAAATACTAAATGTGGCTTCTGCTGAGGAATAAACCGCCCCAAACGCAGGTGTATCGCCAAAATAATCAGGAAAGCGTTGAAAGTAAAAATCCGATGTACCGCCCCGTGCGGTGGCGACAAAGGATAACTCTGACCAAACCCGTTTCGGTGTTAAGCGTCCCTCGTGGTGTAAAATATCTCGTAGTTCCTGCGCCCGTTCCGGATACGCTGACCATTGATGTTCTAATTGTGACCGAATCCCTGATTCTAAGTCCAACCAATTGGCTATTGTCCCTTTTTCTAAATCCCGAATCAAGTCTTCGGCGTAGGTTTCCAAATAACTTGCCGTTCGCAGCAGGAGCATGGGAAAATTAGCAATCATCCCCCGCATGGTGCGATCGCGTAAAGCAAAGAGTAAGCAAACGTAATGGCGAGTGAGGCTATCCCCTGGTTGCAGGGTTTCAAAGGGATGGGAAAATAGTTGTTTGTAGAGAAATTTTCCCATCCGCAGCACACCTACACTTGTTGCACCATACTTGACCCCTCCTGGCGTTTGTCCCAGCAGTTGTACGGAGTTCGTCAATAGTAATTTGCCAAACTGACGCTGGCGACGGTTCAACGCTTCAGCTAAGAAGCCCATACTGGTTAGATTAGCCCCTCTTAGGGAATTCTGAAACCGCTTGGTTACGGGAATTAGCTTTTTTGATCCTGTGGAACCACTGGTGAGATTTATATAGACAACGGGATCAGGGGTTAATATATTCGACTCACCCTGGAAAATGCGTTCGGTGTAGGGTTGATACTCACTATAGGGCAGAACCGGGACGCGATCGCGAAATTGGTCGATGGTGCTAATCTCTCTCAACCCCCATTTCCGCCCTAGTTCGGTGTTCTGATACCGTCGCAACAGCGTCAGCAGAAACCGTTCCTGTACCGCCTCCGTCTGATGCGTCTTATTCACGAAATTGGCTTTAACCTGTCGGGTTAGCGTGGTTAACAGGGGCAGTATATAGTTTGACATGACATCCTCACACCAGTTGAATTTGAGCGGATATTGAGCGTTTCTGGTTAGCAGAATCAGTTTTTGGCAATTTTTTCGGCATTTTCCGGCAGTTTATGGTATTTTCTTATACCGAACCCTTGTCCAGATTCCTATCCTGGTTTGCCCATGACCGATTACAAATTTCATCATTTTTGCCACTTCTTTGATAAATTGTCAAGTGAACCCTTGCCAAGATGCGCTTTGTGATGTCAGCGGAATTGATAACAGCATGATGTGTTCAGTCAATCGATTCTGGCGCATTTATCCGGTTAGACGCGCCTTGCTGAATTGGGAACGATGGCGGTCTATCCTGGGAGTTGTCTGTGCTATTCCTTATATAGGAGGCAATTTAATCACGGCTTTATTTCAGCCTCATCCCCAATCCACAATTCGCAAAATCTTGTACAGAATTTAATTCGATGGTTCAAATTCCCACAAAAGAATTAACCCTAGCCGAGTTTTTCGACTTACCAGAAACTCAGCCTGCTAGTGAATACATTAATGGTCAAGTCATCCAAAAACCGATGCCCCAAGGCAAACACAGCACAATTCAGGGAGAACTAATTACAACGGTTAATGCTGAGGTTAAACCTCAACGTATTGCTTGGGCATTTCCCGAATTACGGTGTACATTTGCTGGACGTTCCATCGTGCCGGATATTGCTGTTTTTACGTGGAATCGTATTCCTTTAGATGAACAGGGTGATATTGCCAATGTTTTTGCTACACCTCCAGATTGGACAATTGAGATTTTATCTCCCGACCAAAGCCAAACGAAAGTAATCAGTAATATTCTTCATTGTCTCAATGCAGGTTGCCAGATGGGTTGGTTAATTGATCCGACAGAGAAATCTGTGCTTGCCTATCCTGCTAATCAACAACCCAGGATTTTTCAAGAGCCAGATCAGGTACTTCCCACTCCAGAATTTATGGGAGACTTTAAGTTGAGTGTTGGCGAATTATTTGGCTGGCTAAAACCTGGCAATATTTAAATACTTAATTCCTAAACTGAATGGCACTGAAATAAGCATTAGAGAATCGTCGAAAGTTTTGCGATACCGTAGGGTGGGTTTCGACTTCGCAAGGACCCACCAGTATACTCAAAACCTTACAGGAGACGTAGCTTGCTTCTCGATAAAAGCGAGTATGACAAATGACGAATGACGAATGACGAATGACAAATGACGAATGACGAATGACGAATGACGAATGACAACCCACCAAACATCTAACTTAGGGCACAAGCCTTGCGCCACTACATACTGATAATCATGCACTCAAAGAATAAACATGATGCACTAAGCGCATATTTAGTGAACTTTTGTAATTAAATATACTAAACCTCCCTGGCAAGGGTGTGATTCTTGTAGCGGACATCGGGGAACCGTAAACAAAATACTTCGGTTAATTGAGAGCAATTGAAAAGGGTATCACTCTATCCTTGAGCAACAATTCACTCAGCCACTAAGAAATTCAGTGGATAAAAAAATTGCTCGATTAAATTTGCCCCCATTCTGAAATTTTTACACAGGGTTAAGTAACAGATGCTGCAAGAATTATGGTCATTTCGCGGTCGATACCGCATTTTACATCTAACTTGGTTCGCCTTCTTTCTCTCCTTTGTCGTTTGGTTTAATTTCGCCCCATTAGCAACAGCCGTACAAGAAGAATTAGGGCTGAGTGCGGCACAAATTCGGACATTGGCGATTTGTAACGTAGCGCTGACTGTACCGGCTCGGATTATTATCGGTATGTTACTCGACCGTTTTGGTCCACGGTTAACCTATTCGGTGTTGCTGGTTTATGCCGCCATTCCTTGTCTGGCGTTTTCCCTGGCACAAGACTTTAGCCAATTAGTGATCAGCCGTTTAGCCTTAAGTATCGTAGGTGCAGGCTTCGTGATTGGTATCCGCATGGTGGCGGAATGGTTTCCCCCCAAAGAAATTGGCTTGGCTGAAGGAATTTATGGGGGATGGGGTAACTTTGGTTCGGCTGCATCTGCCTTTGCCCTACCCACAATCGCGGCGTTATTAACGGTTGGCGCTGGGGGTGGATTGATCAACTGGCGATTGGCGATCGCACTCACCGGTATTATTGCTGCACTCTATGGCGTCATTTACTATAGAAACGTTCAAGATACACCTCCGGGTAAAGTTTATCAGAAACCCAAGCGTCATGGGGGCTTAGAAGTCACCACCAAGCGGGACTTTGGATTCCTGATGCTGATGAATGTTCCTCTGGTAGGTATTCTGGCTGTCTTGGCTTGGCGTTTGAGTAACGTTGGTTTCTTAGATCAAACGGGATTAATTATCACCTGGTTAGCGCTGTTGGGGTTATATCTGTTCCAGGCTTACAAATGCTGGGATGTGAATAAAGACCTGATGACCAGTAAAAAACGGTATCCTGCTAATGATCGCTATAATTTCTCCCAAGTCGCTCTTCTGGAACTAACTTATGTAGTCAATTTTGGTTCAGAATTAGCCGTTGTGTCTATGCTTCCCGCCTTTTTTGAAGGAACATTTGGATTGAGTAAGCAATTAGCGGGAATGATTGCTGCGAGTTATGCGTTTATGAACTTAGTTTCACGCCCCGGTGGCGGATTAATTTCAGATACTTTAGGAAGCCGGAAATGGACGATGACGGTGTTGACAGGATGCATGGGAATTGGCTATCTGATGTTAAGTACCGTAAATGGGAGTTGGTGGCTACCTGCTGCGGTTATTCTCACTATGGGATGTTCCTTCTTTGTCCAAGCTGGTGAAGGGTCTACCTTTGCCATGGTACCGTTAATCAAACGCAGAGTCACGGGTCAGATTGCGGGTAATGTTGGTGCTTATGGCAATGTTGGTGCTGTCGCCTATCTCACCCTATTTAGTTTGCTTCCAGAAGGTGATTTCGGTAACCGAATTTTCTTCCAAACCTTAGGAGTTACAGCATTAGTCGTTACCTTCCTCTGTTGGTTCTTCCTCAGAGAACCTAAAGGATCTTTTGCGACACATCATGAAGGTGAAGAAACCGAATTGCCAGTCGAAGGTGTTCCAGTTTTGGTGGATGAACAATCCCATTGATGTTGATGATTCATTGGTAAGTTAGCCAATTATCGACATCCCTTTGTAGAGACGTAGCATGCTACGTCTCTACAGGTTTATGGGGGGATTTGACTGCATCTTGTAAAATTTGGTTTATGTGTTTCAATCCCGTTACCGGGATTCATTATAAGGAAACCGGGATAGTTCAGAGCGGGATTATCTGCCGCTTTGCTTCGTTTCAATCCCGTTGCCGGGATTCATTATAAGGAAACCCCGCCCTCTGAAACCCTTTCTAGCCAAGACTCCCACAGCCAATTTTGACGGCTGACGAAATCCAACGGCTGAAATGGACTTTTTGCTTTTTTTACCTTTGACCAAAAACGGCTGAAATCTTTAATTGTCAAGGTTCCTAGCGTTTTGACGGCTGACCGGGGTTTTCGCCCCCGCTTTCGCCCGTCAAAAATCGGCTTATTCACATCATAGAATAAGGCTCTCATCTTGTCGAGGTTAGCGCGTAGGTTGGAGAGCGATCGCGACACCCAATATCCCAGACGATTGGCTGAGATGAGACGTTGTTCACCGGAATGCGATCGCGTGTACCCAGTTCATCAACCAGCACCTAACATCCAATCTTACGTTCCACGGGATCTGGAAAACCTCTCTCCAAACCTCTCTCCTGCAAGGAGAGAGGCTTTGAATTCTCTCCTGGTTTTTACCTGTCCTCTATTATCTCATAGTGAAATACGCTCATTTTCACACCATTCTGTAAAATTAGCATTTCTCCAATGTAATTTTTTCATATCCCATTAATTTTTGTCGTTGTTTATACCAAATTAACAATTTTATTTCTTTAACCTGAACTGAAAGATAGTTGGAAAATAAAACGTATTGGCAATTGGCAAATGTGGCAACATAAAACGAATGACAAATGACAAATGACAAATGACGAATAACAAATGACAAATGACAAATGACAAATGACTAACTCAACAAAAACCCTTTGTCCCTATTGCGGTGTTGGCTGTGGTTTAGAGGTAACGCCACCCGCCCAATCCGGTAAAGCCACCCATCGCGACAGTGAAGGAACACCAATATGGCGAGTACGGGGCGATCGCGATCATCCCTCCAGCCAGGGAAAAGTTTGTGTCAAGGGAGCGACAGTAAGCGAATCCTTAGATAAAAATCGTCTCAAATATCCGATGATGCGAGACTCCTTGGATCAGCCCTTTCGACGAGTCAGTTGGGATGAAGCCCTCGATCGCATCGTCCTCCAACTGCAAACCGTCCGCTTTACCCAAGGACCTGAAGCCATCTGTATGTATGGTTCTGGTCAATTTCAAACGGAAGACTATTATATTGCCCAAAAATTACTCAAAGGTTGTCTGGGTACTAACAATTTTGACGCCAATTCTCGCCTCTGTATGTCCTCCGCCGTATCGGGTTATATCCAGAGTTTCGGATCAGATGGTCCCCCCTGTTGCTACGAGGATTTAGAAAAAACAGATTGTGCCTTTTTAATTGGTACAAATACCGCCGAATGTCACCCAATCGTATTTAATCGCCTGCACAAACATTGTAAAAAGAACCGCAAGGTGAAAATGATTGTGGTTGACCCCCGGCGTACTCCTACCGCAGAAGCCGCTGATTTACATTTAGCGATTCGACCAGGGACGGATATAGACTTGCTGAATGGAATTGCCCATTTGCTGATGCGTTGGGGGAAAATTAATACCCTATTTATTGATGACTGTACGCGAGATTTTCCCCTCTACGCCGATATCATTCGCCACTATCCCCCCGAACTTGTAGCGCGTAAGTGTGGGATTCGGTTAGATGAATTGGAGAAGGCGGCTCAATATTGGGGGGATTCGGAACGGGTATTATCTTTGTGGTCGATGGGGATGAATCAATCCTCGGAAGGAACCGCCAAAGTCCGCACGTTGATTAATTTACACCTGATGACCGGAACCATTGGTAGACCGGGATCGGGACCCTTTTCCCTCACCGGACAACCTAACGCCATGGGGGGACGGGAAGCTGGGGGACTGGCGCATATTCTCCCCGGTTATCGGTTGGTGAAGAATCCCCAGCATCGGGCAGAATTGGAACAATTGTGGGGACTCAAGCCGGGACAAATTTCCCCAGAACCGGGTTTACCGGCTTGGGATATGATCCTGGGATTAGAAACGGGTGCAGTCGGATTCCTCTGGATTGCGGCGACGAATCCGGCGGTGAGTATGCCCGATTTAGAACGCACGAAAGCAGCGTTGAAACAGTCCCCGTTTACGGTGTATCAAGACGCCTATTATCCCACCGAAACCGCCGCTTATGCTCATGTCATCCTTCCCGCCGCCCAGTGGAGTGAAAAAACGGGAACGATGACGAATTCTGAACGGGTGGTAACCTTATGTCCCCAATTCCGCAACCGAGTGGGTGAATCTAGGGCCGATTGGGAAATCTTTGCCGAAGTTGGGAGGCGTTTAGGGTTTACGGAACACTTTGACTTTGCGGATTCGGCGGCGGTGCATCGGGAGTTCGTGCAACTCACCCGTGGGCGGGTTTGCGATATGACGGGTATTAGCTATGAGGGATTACAGGAGGGTCCGATTCAGTGGCCCCATCCGCAGGAAAACCCGGAGGCGGGGTTTACCGATAAGTCCTCAACCTCTAACGAGACTAAACCCACCCCGACAAATACAAAACGATTGTACACAGATTGGCGCTTCCCCACCGCCGATGGACGGGCAAAGTTTGCGGCGTATCACTCACGGGGATTGGCAGAACCCCCTGATCCGAATTATCCTTTAGTCTTGACAACGGGACGCCTTTATGGTCATTGGCACACCCAAACTCGGACGGGTCATATTCCCAAGATTCAGCAAATGCATCCGCAACCCTTCCTAGAAATCCATCCCCGTGATGCCCAGAAACTAGGGATTGAAGACGGGAACTGGGTAGACGTGCGATCGCGCCGGGGCAAAAGTCGGTTTCCGGCTCAGGTAACGAAAGCGATCGCGCCAGGGACGGTATTTGTGCCGATGCATTGGGGGGCGTTGTGGGCAGCGAATTCAGAAGCGAACGCCTTGACGCATCCAGAATCTTGTCCGGATTCTGGCCAACCGGAGTTAAAAGCTTGTGCGGTGCAGTTGAGTTTAGTTCCAGAATCTTCAGAGGTGTTATGGGAACAAGAGTTGGAGCAACAGTCGATTTTGGGCAAATAATCCTAATTTGAATGTTCACCTGTAGGGTGGGTTAGGCGGTGCTTCATTGAGGAAACGAACCCTTTAATCCTATATCCGCCGTAACCCACCAGGTTATCAACAGCGCCATTGAGTAAAGGGCGACCCGAGTCAATTGAATGGACGCCGTTGTGAATTGATGCAAGCGGGTCGCCCCTACCATAATCAACCGTAGGGGCGCACAGACGTGCGCCCTTTGTCAGACGTGCGCCCTTTGTCAAAACCCGCCCCTACCATTCATCCCCGAATCACCACAATGGCGAGATTTCCGGGAGTGTTTGCCGATTCTGTGGTTGTGCGATCGCTAATCGGTGGGGTTTGGCTTAACACCCGAGGGAGTACTTCCTGATATATGGGATTCGCGATCGCTAATCCGCCCTGAGAACTCATGCGACACAAGCCCAAATCAATCAGAAATTGTACATCATCATTGGGAATATCCCCTAAGGATTTAATCTTGATATTGAAGGGACTTGAGGTGTTCAAGCGGTTACTCCCCCCAGATGCGACTTTATAGTCCCGTACATCCCGCACCCCAATCAGCCCCAGAGAGTGAGGAAATCGTTGGGGACGTTTGGGATACCCAGAACGCAATTGACGCAGTACCGAAATTAGAGTTTCATCCTGCAGGGCATCAATTTCATCGATGAACAGGACAAAGGGAAGGGGGGAGGCTTTTGCCCAAGCCCTTAATGCGGACTGGATACGCTGTCCGGGTTCTGCCGGAGACCATTCCGGTGGATGGAGTTCTGTGGGTAAATAGTCTTCGCCATTCTCGCGCCAACTGCCCAGCATGGCGTTTTCTGCGACTCCTGGATCATGGGGAAAGGCAGCGCCTACTTCTGCGGATACCATGACGGCGGCGTATTGTCCACTGGCAGTTAACTGTTGGGCGAGGGCGAGCATGGCGGTGGTTTTGCCTGTTTGCCGGGGCGCATGGATGACAAAGTAGCCCTGCTGCTCAATTAGTGGGTCTAACTGGGGTAGCCGCGCTATGGGCGAGAGCATGTAGTGGATGTCGGCTTTGCACGGACCTGCGGTGTTAAACCATTTGGGCATGGGAGTTTTGAGGTTTGAGTAGGGGCGGGTTTATGGGCTTACATGTCGCTATTGATGATAACCTTTTTTCAAACCCGCCCTGACCGAGTTTTGATCGCGTGGAGGGTTGATATTTTGTTTGTTATATGTATAGGGGGAGGTTGGGGAGGCGATCGCGCTGGATATCATGTCCTAGATTGACTCATTAACGGGAATTTCGATAATAAATTCTGTGCCTTTGCCTAAATCAGAAACACAGCTAATTTTACCCTGGTGTTTGTCCACGATAATCTGGTGACTTATGGCTAACCCTAAACCCGTGCCACTCCCGACAGGTTTGGTGGTGAAAAACGGGTCAAAGATATGCTGAAGCACGTTATCACTCATGCCAATTCCGTTATCGCTAATCCGAATAATTATGGATTGCTCCTGTGTACCTCCAGGTTCTCTATGATTAGAGACTTCAGTGGTGATGGTAATGAATCGAGGTTCGGCTTGAGAGTTGAAGGCTTCAATCGCATTATCAAAGATATTGATAAATACTTGATTTAACTGGCTGGCATAACAAATCACTTTGGGAAGTTGGCTATAGTGTTTAATCACTTGAATTTCTGGGCGATTGCCTTCAGCCCGGAGTAGATGCTGTAATATGAACAGGGTGTTATCAATGCCTTCATGGATATCTACAAGTTTTAACTGAGCTTCATCCAACTTAGAGAAGGATTTGAGCGATCGCACAATTTTTTCGATGCGTAGAATCCCGACTTCCATGGAGTTGATTACCTTAGACCAATCCTCGACCATAAACTCTAAATCGATATCCTCACTCAGTTGCTGAATCTCGGCGGTGGGTTGAGGATAGGTTTGCTGATACAGTTGCACCAGGTGTAATAGGTCTTGGAAATAGTCACGGGCATAAGTAATATTGCCGTAGATAAAGTTGGCGGGATTGTTGATTTCATGGGCAACACCGCCAATCATCCGCCCTAAACTGGACATTTTCTCGGTTTGGATCAATTGGGCTTGGGTGCGTTTTAATGCTTTGAGGGTGTCTTGGAGCGCCGTGGCTTTTTCCCGTTCCCGGATTTCTGATTCTTGCAACGCCAGTTCGATTTGTTTGCGATCGCTAATATCCCGGTGAGTACCTGTCATCCGCAGGGGTGAACCGTTTTCATCGTCGGCGACGACTTTCCCGTAATTGGAAATCCATTTATAGTCTCCGGATTGGGTTTGAAGTCGATAGTCTAATTTGTAGGGGATGGAGTGATCCTGTAAATGCGCCTGCAATCGTTCCATCACCTCTGGTTTATCATCAGGATGGATTAGTTTTTCCCAAGTGCTGACTTGTCGGGGAAGTTGATCACACTCATAGCCCAGCATATCGAACCAGTGACGGGAGAAATACACGTCTCCGGTTTGAATTGTCCAATCCCATAACCCATCTCCAGAGGCGTCTAACGCCAGTTGTAAACGTTCTTCACTTTGGCGTAAGGCGGCTTGCGATCGCATCCGTTCGATGGCAATTTTGGCAAGGTAGAGAATTTGGTCAATTAAGTCTTGATCTAGGTTAGTTGCAGTTTGCGGTTGGTCATAATACCCGGCAAATGTGCCTAAGATGCTGCCATCACTGGATAAAATGGGGACAGACCAACAGGCTCTGAGTCCATGAGATAAGGCTAAGTCTTTATAATTTGCCCATAACGGATCAGTAGCAATATCGGTGACAATAACTGTTTCTTGGCGATACGCCGCCGTACCACAGGAACCCACGCCCTCACCAATTTCCACACCATCGATCGCTTGATTATACGCATCAGGTAAACTAGGAGCAGCACCTAAGCGCAGTATTCCCTGTTCATCGACTAAGAGAAAAGAACAGCGCAGTTGTCCAGATTGTTCTTCAACGAATCGGGCTAAGGCTGCTAAACTATCCGGCAGAGGCGCATCAGAGGCAATCTGTTTCAGGAGATGATTTTGCTGTTCGAGCAGCATCTGGGCTTGCTTGCGTTCAGTAATATCCAGAACAGTTCCCATTAGTTTAATCACCTGGTTTTGGGCGTTCAGGACAGGTTTACCTCGACCTTCTAGATAGCGAACTTCACCATCGGGACGAATAATTCGATATTCAATCGTATAGGATTGAGGCGTCTTGAGCGCGTTTTTCACCTGTTGGGTAAATAAAGGGCGATCATCGGGATGAATCCAAGTCAGATGTTGCTTATAGGTGAGGGGTTTTGGGTTGGGTTCTAGCCCATAAATCCGAAAGAGTTCCGTTGATCCAATAATCTCCCCCGTCAGCCGCTCCGACTCCCAACTACCAACATGGGCAATTTTCTGGGCTTCGGTGAGTCTGGCTTCAGACAGGCGCAGCTTTTCTGCTGCTGTTTTGCGATCGCTAATGTCAATCGCAGCCCCTAGGGTTTGTCGGGTTGTCCCGTCTGCATCCTGTTTAAACACCGTCTCTTGGGCAAATAACCAATGCCATTCCCCGTTTTTGTGGCGCATCCGGTACTCTAACTCAAAGATTTCCCCCACGTTGGCATGTTTAATTCGTTGGGCATGATCCAAGAGGATAGCAAAATCATCGGGATGCATCAGCCGAGAAAGAACCTGATTCCCCATCTGTTGGATTTCTTCCGGGGTATAGCCTAAAATTTCATGCATTTCCCGGTTCGCATAGATATTGCGCCGTTCTACCCAGTCATGAATGTAGATAATATTGGGATTCGCATCATTAATTGCCTGTAGCCAGCGCTGGGAGTCTTGTAGGGCTTGATCCAGTTGCTGGCGTTCAATTCCCACCGCGATTTCGTGAGCAACGGAGGCGAGGGTATGCAGAATCGATAGGGATAAGGGATGGCGGGCGAACATTGCCATAACCCCCACCAGTTTATCTTTGACGATTAGGGGATAGCCAGCAAAGGATACCATTCCTTCCCCTCGCGCCCAGTCTGGATCAGTGATTTCTGGGTCATTGAGGATATCATTGGTGAGGTGGGGTTGGCGTTGGCTAGCAATGTGACCAATTTTTGACTGCTTTAAGGGGACTCTAGCATGAGCGCCATTAATATGAGTGTACAATCCCGCCGAGGCTTGCAACTCTAAGATATTGTCTTGGGGATTCAGCGTCCAAATTCGGGCAAAGGCGATATCCAGATGGTGAACAAACGCTTGAGTACAGCGAGACAGCATCGGGGATAACTCACTTTCCTGACTCAAGGCAAATCCGATATCTGAACGCAAGGCTAAGCGCCGCGCATGTTCCGCTAATTCGGCTTGGGCTTGTTGGCGATCGCGAATTTCTTGGTGCAACTGGGCGTTTTGGTTCTGGAGTTGCTGGGTTAACAATTTCAGATGCAGGTGAATTTTAACCCGGGCTAACACTTCATCCAGTTGAATCGGTTTACTAATATAGTCAACCGCCCCTAGAGATAACCCTTTGACTTTTGCCTGAGAATTTGACGTATCCACCGCCGCCGTCATAAAAATGACTGGGATATCTTTGGTTTTATCCCACGCCTTCAGATGACGACAGGTTTCAAACCCATCCATGTCCGGCATCATCACATCCAGTAAGATCAGATCGGGATTCAGTTTCTCCAAGAGTTTCAGCCCTTGCTCACCACTTTTCGTGATCCGTACCTCAAAGCCAGCCTCTCTCAAAAAATCCGAAACCAGTTTCAGATTCTCTGGCGTATCATCAATGACTAGAATTTGTGCATAGCTTTCAGAATTATGAATCTCCCCCCAGACGTTCGTCAACTCGTTTGGGGAATCTGGATGTAACTGAGAGTTTGGATAGAGTGACATTTTAGCTTAGTTTCCCTTGCCCGGTAATGCTATTCTATTCGCTTGGCACAGGATGAGGTAGATAAGGGAGTCTAATTTTACTCAAAATTTAACTTCGCTAGCATCGACGAGACGATCTTCAGTTTCCCGATTACTCTGTCGCCGTTTTTATCTAGCTTGACGCTATACTCGACCTAGCAGAAAGTTGATCGGGTAAAGAGGGCGGGTTTTGTCTGTTCAATTATCTCAGACGATCAACATTAATCCCCAAACCCGCCCTTATTCCATTTAAAATGTTGATGCCATTGATGGATACGCGGATTATAAAGCGGTACGATATTATTTGTGTCCGGATCAACTGAAGCAATATCACTCCCTTTATACTTATTACATAGAGTACACGACAGGGCTAAATTTTCTGCAACAGTCTGACCCCCATGTTTTTTAGCAATGACATGATCGACTTCATGAGGAGATAACGTAGCCACATCAGGAATCAAACAGTATTCACAACAACCTTGGGCGAGTTTATAGACTAGCTGGCGTAAAGCGGCTGTAATGTAGGTTTTACTCATGCGCCATTTGTTTCCTTCAATTTAAGCAATGCTTTAGCCTTAGCCATTCGCACCAAATGTTCTAAATATTCATAACTTTGCCAAATTTTTTCTTCATCAGGTGTTAGCCCGACAGTGCGATTTTTCTCCAACAAGGTTTGAATTTGAGTTTGCAAAGCTGGCGAGGGGCGCAGGGCAAGAATTTCCTCGGGTGTTGGTAGAGTTGCTAAGAATTCCAACACTTCAGCCATCCCCGAAAAACCAACATGAGTGATGGCTTCAAATTCTCGTAAACCCAGTTCCAGAATTTGAGGTAAGCAATTCTCCAGAGTGTTAACTCGTTGTGCTACATCGTCAGGAAGATCAAACGTAACTTGCATGGGAAAAATTATCTAGGATATAACGTACTATTTTACAGCGCTTTTCAAGTAAGTGAGGTACACAGACAGATCCCCGACTTCTTGGAGAAGTCGGGGATCTTGCTTAGAGGGATCTTGCTTAGAGAATGACAAATGACGAATAACCAATCCCTAATTGCCAAAACAATTATCCAATAAATCAACAATTTTGTCATAGTCAAACTGAGCCGCTAGTTCCAAGACTTCGAGGGCAAAGGGAATATAATCTGGATTAATATCTTGCAGTCGCATCGTTTCCTCCTCAACCCCAGCGACATCCCCCATACTCGCCGCTTCATAGAGAACCCTTAACTCCTCCTGCGTCGGAATTACGCGATCGCCTGATTCCAAATAAGAGTTAGATAGTTCAGCTTTATCCTCATAAATCCATAACATATCTAAATACACCTGAATTTTCTGAAGCAAGTCTGCTGTGGCAATTGGCTTGGTAATAAAATCAGTACAGCCAGCCTCTAAACTCTCAACGCGGTTATTGGCAAAGGCATTAGCTGAAATGGCAATAATTGGTGTTGTGTTAAACTCTGGGATTTGACGTAATTCTTGGGTCATCTGATGTCCATCCATCACAGGCATAACAATATCAACCAGAATCAAATCCGGTTGCCATTCCCGCGCTTTGTCTAATCCCTCTTGTCCATTCGCGGCTTCTTGGATTTCAAAACCAATGGGTTCTAAAACACTCCTGAGAACCGCGCAATTTTCCCAGCGATCATCCACAATCAGGATTTTACGTTTAGCACCAGAATACCCCACAATTGTCTCCATCGGTTTTGCCGGAATAAACTTGGCTGAAGAAGAGACTTCCGGTAAATCCACCTCAAACCAGAATTTACTCCCCACGCCGGGATGACTTTCAACCCGAATTTGGCTTCCCATCAAGGCGATGAGTTTCTTAGTAATTGCTAATCCTAATCCGGTGCCTTCATGGTAACGAGAACTTTCCTTAATTTGCTCGAAAGGTAAGAATATTGTCTCTAAGTCTTCGGCACTCATGCCAATTCCCGTATCTTCAACCTGGAAGCGGATTTTGTCATTTGTCATTTGTCCTTGGTCATTTGTCCTTTGTCCTTTGTGAATTATATTTACTGTAAAGGTGACACTGCCTGTATCGGTAAATTTAACTGCATTGGAAAGCAGGTTCATTAAAATTTGACGCAGGCGCTTTTCATCCCCATGAACGACTTGCTGTATAGGGGTAGGAGCATTGTAGTTAAAGGTGATATCTTTTTGAATGGCTTTGAGGCGAAATATTTCACAGATTCCGACGATAAATGAGGGAAAATGAAAGTCTTCGGGATAGAGTTCCAGTTTTCCGGCTTCCACTTTCGACAGGTCTAAAATATCGTTAATCAGGGTGAGTAAGTGTTCACCGCACTGGTGAATAATTTCAATGCCGTCCTTTTGTTTAGAGGTTAAATTAGGATTGGGTTTAAGAATTTGAGCATAGCCTAAAATACCATTTAGGGGTGTGCGTAACTCATGACTCATTGAGGCTAAAAACGCACTTTTGGCACGATTGGCGGCTTCGGCGGCATCTTTGGCTGCGGCTAATTCGATCTCAGTTTTCTTGAGTTCCGTAATATCAATTTCAATCCCATCCCAAACGGTGCTTCCATCCGCTAAACGACGGGGGGCAGAACGTACATAAGACCATCGAATATCACCCGTCGGTGTACGCTTCCGCATCTGCATCTCAAAAACCGAGAGATTACGCCGCGACACTTCGGTTAATTGCTCATTAATCAGGCGATCTTCTTCAATAATTAGATTATGCAGAACACTGGCATCCTGGAGAAAAACCTCTGGTTTAATGCCGACTAAGCGTTCAATTCCGGCGGTGATGTACGAGAAGTAAACCTTGCCATTGGATTCTTGAACGAGTTGATAAATTAAACCATTGGGCAGATTATCGGCTAGAGTACGCAATCGGTATTCCCGCTCTTGTAACGCTAATTCTGCCTGTTTACGATCGGTGATATCTTTACCAATTCCCACTGTAGAACCATCGGGTAAGCGAATATTTACCCAAGTAATTTCTAGAACTTCGCCCCTGCGGGTTTGAGTCTGAAAGTCTTGCCAAGTCCCATCGGCTTTGAGCATAAACTCTAACACTGAGGCGCGATAGTCCGGGTCAGGATAAATCTCTGCCATAATATCAATGTTTCGCATTTCTGCCAGTGACCATCCCAATGTTTGCTCCAATGCTGGGTTAATGAATTCTACCTCAACTCCATCTTTATAGAAACACAACAGGATTGGGATAGAATCAAAAATTGTCTGGAGAATTTCTTTTTGCTGACTCAATGCCAGTTCAGCCTGTTTGCGATCGCTAATATTTCGGGTGAGGAAAATGACTTCGGTTTCATGCAGGGGAACTATTCGCGCCTCGAAGTATTTTTTCTCTTGATTCATGGGTAAGGAATACTCGACACTGACGAGGGATTGAGTGGCTAAGACTTGTTGAATAGTAGCATAGAGTTTGGCTCCCGTCGCTGTCGGCAATATCTCTTGCATTTTATTCCCCAGAAATGCGTCTGGTGAGGTGTATAAATGATGAGCGTTGTTAGTGCGAAAATCTAGAATCGTGCCATCCGCCGCCAACCGAAATAGGATATCGGGAAAGGCATCAAAAATTGCTTGCATTTCCTGATTAGTTTGACGCAATTGGGTTTCTACCTGTTTCAATTCAGTGAGATTCCGACAATTGACGACAACCCCGGAAATTTGCTGATTAGCATCCAGATAAGGGATATAGGTGACGCTGATAAATTCGTGTTTTCCCCCCGGATAGTCAAACCATTCTTCATAGCTTACTGTTTCACCCGCCAGACATCGATCTAAATTGGGTTTAATCACCTGTTCAAATACCTCGTTCCCCATCAAGTCACTCACCGAATGTCCGACAATCTCGTCATATCGTTTTTGATTCCCATCTAGATAGGCTTGATTGACAATCTGATAGGTGTAATTGCGATCCAGCAAGGAAATGGCATCGATTGTTGATGAAACAATCCGTTCATACCGTCGTAATGCTTCCTCGGCTTCTTTGAGTTCAGTAATATCCTGAGAGGTTCCCAAAATCCTAATCACCCGATTATTTTCATCCCGCTCAAATACCACTTCCCGTGACAGTAACCAGCGCCACGAACCATCTTTATGACGAAATCGACTCTCAGTGGTTAAAACATCGCTATCTGATGCTGTTAGCCAAAATTTTATATTCCGCTCAATCAAGGGTAAGTCATCAGGATGGAGAACATCGAGGAAAAACTCCATTCCCCGCCGTATAATTTCATCGGGATTGTAACCCAATATATCCAGAGATTGTCGATTAATATAGAGATCGGTTCCCGCTGTTGGGTCAAACAGGTAGAGCAGTTGTGGCGAAGCATTAATGATTTTCTCAATAAACCGTTGATTTTCCTTAAGTTGAAGTTCAATCTGTTTGCGATCGCTAATATTCAAGCCAGTCCCAATTAGTCGATAAATGCGGGAGTTGCTGTCTTTCAGGGGGGTTAAATTACTAATCCACCAAGAGTCTTTTCCCTTCAGGTGCAGCGAATGTTCATAGGTAATTTTTTCTCCCGCCGCCAGACAACGAAGATACCGTTGACACACCGCCTCAGCAATGTCGGGTGTTAATGCTTCTTGGGGCGTTTTCCCTTTTATTTCTGAGTTGCGAAGACCGGACATCCGTTCATGGGTGGGATTAATGCTAACATAGCGAAACTCACCATTTTCCAGAACATCAACGATAAAGACAGCCGCTTCAATGCCTTCGTAAATACTGCGTAAAAATGCTTCACTTTCTCGTAAGGATTCCTCAGCTTGCTTCCGTTCCGTGATATCTTGGGCAACAACCATCCCAGCAATAATTTTTCCCGTCTCATCTCGCACCGCCCGCGTTTGCAGGAGTTGAATCCGATTTCGATAGGGCATTTCCAGGGTTTTTTCGATCCCCGCTAAAGCCTCACGATACAGAGGTTCAACTACCGCACATTCTTGCTCAGATAAAGCGTCCCAAATCGTTTTTCCTTCTAAGACATTCCGACTATATCTTGAGCCGGAGCGACCTAATCCTTGACCATCTGCCACTAAATACCGGAGTTCCTGATTAAACAGGAAAATTGCCCCATTAGGAAAATGTCTTGCCATGGTACGGTACAGTTGCTCACTATAGCGTAGGGCATTTTCAGCTTGTTTGCGTTCAGTAATATCTTCCACCAATCCAACAAACCGCAACGGTTCTCCCGCTTCATCTCGCACCACCGAAACATCAGCGGTAATCCAGCGTTGTTCACCATTCGGTCGAATAATCCGATACTCCCGCTTTACCGAATGTCCTTCAAACTGTTGGCTCAGGGAATCGAGAACCAACGGACGATCCTCTGGATGTACCGCCTCCAGCCAGGATTCTGGGTCTTGATATAGACTTTCACAAGAACGTCCCCACATCGTTTCGTAGGCGGGGCTGACGTAGAGAAACTGACCGGAACTGGCGGAGCGGACAAAGAAGAACTGACTCACGGTTCTGGCAATTTCTTGGAAGCGGTTCTCGCTCCTGATTAAGGCTTGTTCAAACTGCTGGCGCTCGGTAATATTCTGGGTGACAACCATCCCAGCGATGATGGTTCCTGCATCATTTCTCACCGCCGTACTCTGACATAAATAGGTGAACCCTCCGAAGCTAACTTCTTGAGTCTGCTCAACTCCGGCTAACGCGGCATGATAGAGTGGCTCCACCAAGTTACAAGTTTCTGGCGGTAAAACCTCCCAGAGGGTTTTCCCTTGTAACCCTTCCCAGCGATGTCCGGCTTCTCTCAACGCCTGACCATCCGCCACCAGATAGCGTAGGTTATGGTCAAACAGAAGCATGGCTCCATTGGGGAAATTCCTAGCCATGGCGCGATACAGGTATTCACTGGTACGGAGAGCGTCTTCAACCTGTTTGCGATCGCTAATATCTCGCGCTACCCATATTACTGCTTGATCAGACAAAGGCGCAATGGAGATAGTAAACCATATCTCATGGTTATCGAGGGTTAAATTCCAGTCAAAATAAAGGGGTTGCTGGGTGTCCAATACCTGTTGCACTTGGCAGAACCAAAGCTCCTCCGGGTCTTGAACAAACTGCTCGACAATGATATTGAGCAGATCCGTGTCTTCCGAGGATAAGTAGGTTCGTTTAGTCGGGGCAACTTCGATACCTTTCTGCCTATCAATAATTAGGATAATATCGTTAATCGCTTCAAAAATAGTCCGAATTCGTTGCTCAGAACTATACAGCTTACCTTCGATTAACTGACGTTCTGCTATTTCTCGCTTTAATTGTTCATTCGCTTCCCTTAATTCAGCCGTTTGTTGAGCAACGTTGGCTTCTAGAGTACAATTATAATTCCGTTGAAGTGCCTCGGATCGCTTACGTTCTGTGATATCAAAAAAGGCGACAATTGCGCCGATAATTGTCCCCGTTTGATCGAATAAAGGTGTTGCATAAGCTTCTACGGGAATAATCCGACTCCGTTGATGAATTTCCAGATCATCCACTATCATTTGTTCACCGTTCAGGGCGCGAACTACAGGCAGATTTTCCACCGGACAAAACTGCTGGGTGTCGCTCTGATAAATCTGATAGGTTACGGCTAAGTCCTCGATTTGGGCATCGGGTAATGTCTCAATTTCCAGTAACTCTTTTGACTTTTGATTAGCATAGGTCAATTGTCCAGTTACATCATGAACCGATATACCTACGGGTATGGCTGCCAGAATTTGAGTCAATCGGCTTTCACTTTGGGTTAAGGCATGATTGGCAGATTGCAATTGAGTAAAATACTGGTGTAATTGCGCTGCCATCGTGTTGAAAGAATTTGCCAGTTGACCGACTTCATCCTTACGGTTAATCGGCAGGAATTGCTGCCATTCTCCCCGTGCGATCGCGTCAGCGGCTAGATTTAACTTCAGAATCGGTTTTGTCACCCAGCGAGCGGTACAAATTCCCACCACAATAGACAGGATTAATGCTGCCACACACAATCCTATCGTGGTGCGCGTATTGGCATAAACTTCTGCCATAAAGTCCGATTCCGGAACAACGGTGATAATACACCAGTTCAACCCAGATTGCGCCTGAATCGGATTAATATGCAGGAAATAAGACTTATCGTTAAAATTAAACTTAAATGTTTGATCGTGCTGAATTTGACCCCAGTGATTCACCTGATTCAAGATAACCTTGACGGAGGCTTGAGTCAATGGATTCCTACTCTGTTGAGCAGGTAGCCGCCAGTCTTGAGGATTTAAGTTTTTGGTATAATCGGAATTTAAATCGGGCTTAAAGGGTATTTCACCTGTAGAACTAGCAACCAGTTCTCCTTTTTGATTAACCATGAAAACTTGACCCGTTTTTCCCACCTCCACACCCTCTAGAAACTCAGCCAACTCAGGCAGAAAAAAGGTAGCTACCAAAATCCCTTGAAACCTCCCCTCTGAGTCATTAAACGGCAAAAAATTAGCGATCAGCAATAGGGGTTTATCAATGCCCTGGGATAAACTAACAAGCGGATGCCAAATTCCTTTACCGGCTTGCTTTGTCGCTTGATACCAAGAATCACCCTCAGGTGGATCAGTGTGGGGATCAAAGTCATATCTAACTTGGGTTCGTTTAATTCGCTGACCCTGAAGATTGGCAGTATAGTAGTGAAAGGCGTAGTTCGTCGATTGATCTAAAACACGGATAACTAAAGAATCACTTTCTAATAATTTGCCTACATTCAAGAATTCTCGTTCCTCAGTGATGATTGCCATACTACTCACCGTGCCATAAATTTGCAGTTGTTGGGCGAAGTAGCGTTCTAAACCCGGAAAATTTTTCCAGTCTACAATCCCAGTCTGAATAGAAGCAGCAAGGGTTTGAGTTACCTGGTGAGGACTCTCCAGATAATGGTACACATTTTGCTCGACGCGCTCATCCACCTCATCGATTAACTGATAGGCTAAGTTTTCAACTGACCGTTGACCATTACGATAGGAAAGATACCCCACTAATCCCACCGTCCCCACAATTTGCAGTACAAAAGGTACAATCAAAACCGTTCGCAGAGGCAGATGCGCCGCCACGTTAGTTAGGATACCGTTGAGAGATTTAACAGGGTTTAACATAAAGAAGAAAAGCAACAGCAAACAGGGAATATAGAACAGAGCATTTTTATTTCTTCTAGATTTTATTTAGACTATATCTCAGAAGTTTAATCGCTCTAAATATGCTAATCTTTATTAATTAAATTGACAATTTCTTCATAATTAAAATCTTCAGCCAATTTCATAGCTTGAATGGCAAAGGGAATATAGTCTGGATTTAAGTCCTGAAGGTTAAAAAGTCCCGCTTCAACTCCTGCTACATCCCCGGAACAAGCGGCTTCGTACAGGTCAACCAGTTGTTCTCGAGGCGGTATCACCATGTCTGATAAATTTATTTCCTGGTTATCCTGGGTTTCATCTTGGCGATAAACCCAGGATAAGTGTAAGTGATGTTGCAGTTTTGGGTGCAGTTCATCCCATTGAATCGGCTTAGTCAGGAAATCATTACACCCTGATTCTAAACTCTGACTCTGATTCGTGGCAAAAACATTGGCTGAAATGGCAAGAATTGGCGTATCCTGAAACTCAGGAACTTGGCGCAATTGTTGCGTCATTTGATGACCATCCATTACAGGCATCACAATATCCACTAAGATTAAATCAGGTTGAAACTGGTGGGCTTTGTCTAATCCCTCTTGTCCATTCGTCGCTTCTACGACATTAAAGCCAATCGGTTCCAGCCTATTAACCAGAACGGCACGATTTTCCCACCGATCATCAACAATTAAAATCTGGCGTGGCTCTCCCGTATAGCCAATAATCGTCTCTCTCGATTTTATCATCATTGGTTTGACCGCAGCGGAAACGTCCTGTAACTCGATATCAAACCAAAATCGACTCCCTAAACCTGGGGTACTTTCGACAAAAATTTGGCTATTCATCAGTGAGACAAGTTTCTGACTAATTGCCAGTCCCAACCCCGTTCCTTCCTCACGCTGTAACGAATGTACCACTTGCTCGAAGGATAAGAATATTTTCTCGATTTGGTCATAATTTATGCCAATTCCTGTATCTTCAACCTGGAAGCGAATTTTGCCATTTGTCCTTTGTCCTTGGTCAATTCTATTTATGCTAAAGGTAACAATACCTGTATCAGTAAATTTAATTGCATTAGATAGCAAATTCATTAAAACTTGGCGCAGTCGTTTTTCATCGGCATAAATAATGTCCGGGAGAGAGGGAGACGCCTGATAGGTAAACGTAATATCTTTTTGTTCAGCTTTGATGCGAAAGATATCAATTAAGCCAATTAGTAATGAAGAGAGATAAAAATCTTGGGGATAGAGTTCCAGTTTATTGGCTTCAATCTTGGACAGGTCTAAAATATCATTAATCAGTGTCAGCAGATGTTGACCACATTTGTAGATAAGATCAATCCCTTTCTGTTGTTGGCGGGTGAGGTTAGAATTTTGGTTGAGAATTTGGGCATACCCTAAAATTCCATTTAACGGGGTGCGGAGTTCATGACTCATATTTGCCAGGAACTGACTTTTTGCCCGGTTCGCGGTTTCTGCGGCATCTTTTGCCTGTTCTAAAGCGGCGGCTGCGAGTTTGCGATCGCTAATATCGGTAAATGAACCAACCATGCGGTAAGGGTTACCATTTTCATCGCGCAATGCATTGCCACAAAGGGCAAACCAACCGTAGGTTCCATCTGCCCGTTGGATACGAATTTCTACTTTATAGGGATGGTTGAATTCAAAATGATTCTGTAAGCTTTGGGTAAATCTATCTTGATCCTCTGGGTGTATTCGTTGAAAAAGTGATTGATAGGCATTCGCTTCTAAAGGTGTGGGAGGCAAACCTAGCAAACGATAAATTTTTTCTGACCAAACTGATGTATCATCCTGAATAGTCCAGTCCCAAATCCCCTTGATTACCCTGGCGATCAACACTATAGACCCGCAAATTTCCTTGGGTAAAATTGTCAGTCAAGGCAACGGAAAACCCGCGTTCATCATTCCCCGTTGAAACCAGTCCCCCCTGAGAGTTACTGAAATAAATGCGATTGAGAGAGTCAAAGACTTGGATTTGCTGCAAAAAGTGACGTTTTAAGCTACTCTGGTCTGTGATATCGAGTTGATTCAGACGGATAGCATTAGCGTTCGTAGCATTAATCTGATGCGGGGTTTGCAGGTACGTTTTCAGGCGTTCAGCCACGCGATCGCTAATTTCTGCTTCTAACTGAGTTGCCAAGTCACTCACGGCTTCCTCTCCATGGCGATAGGAGAGATATCCGACTAATCCTACGGTTCCTACAATTTGCAGAACAAAGGGGACAATCAGAACCGTTCTCAGGGGAAGTTTTGCCGCAAGGTTAGTGAGAACGTTTTTGAGAAATGTCATTTGTCATTTGTTGATTGTTCATTGGTAATCCTCTTCCCCTGCTCCCAGACTAGGTATGCTACGTCTCTACATTTACATTGCTCCCCCATCTCACCTATCCCTAGCAATCTTGGCGAAAGAAGGCACAGATTAGGCTTACTATTGGGTAGTTTCCCCTGTTGGGTTCACTACCTTCTGACACATGACTGAAGGATCACATCGCATTCAGACGAGTCGTCTGATACTATTTACAACGCTTTGGCTAACTTTATTTATTCTATCGGTTAAAGTTTCTGCGGCTTGGGCGACGCGATCGCTGAGTCTTATGGCAGAATCGATGCAGACGTTACTGGTTAGCTTCAGTACCCTGCTAAGTTTATATAAGCTAATCGCCCATGAGCATCCCATCCGGCGATCGGTATATGGTCATGGTAAGTGGGAAACCATGATCCTATTCTTACTGATTGGCTTTTTTGGGTTTACCGGATTAAATGTCTGGGGAATGTCAGCTCAACAATTATTGAACCAACCCTCAGACGACTGGCTAACGTTTCCCGTGCGGGTGAATTTACCCCTGATTCAATTACTCGCTGTTGTGGTAATTACCAATTTAGGATTGGTATTACTTGGACGGTATCAAGGGAAACAACTGAGAAGTGCTGCCTTAGGGTTTAATGCTCGACAACTGTTTTTGGATGTTTGCCTGACTCTGATTATACTCTTGGGACTTTTGGGCGTCCAGGCGGGGTTAGTATGGCTGGATGTGGTGTTAGCCATTGTCCTCGTACCCGTCATCATCAGAAATTGCTGGCAAGTGATCAACTGGCAGTTTCCCCTACTTATTGAGCAAACCGCGATCGCTCCAGAAATTCTAGCGCAAATTGCTCATCAAGTTGGCGGAATTACACACTGTTATGATATTCAATCACGAGGAGTTGTTGGGCGTTATGTATATATTCAAATGCACCTGATCATCCATCCTGAATTTGCTGGCGTAACCTCTTTACTGGTGGAACGAATTAAGGGGATGATTGAGGAGGAATATGGCCCAGTACAGGTAACGTTTTATATTGATGATGACTTTACGGTAGCGGCAAATCGTCAGAGTTCAGGATTAATGTCTGATCAGAATCATGATAGTCAAAATAATCCTGAGTTCGGGGATTGGTAATTTGTCGTCATTGGTCATTTGTCATTGGTCATTTGTCATTTGCGATAATTGAACGGTTAGGTTGGGGCGGGTTTAGTTACATCAGGGTGAAAACGAAATGTTAGTAGTAAAACCCGCCCCTACAAAAGATGTTTCATCGGAACGCCTATTCTCCCCCTGCTCCCCCTGCTCCCCCTGCTTCCCCTGCTTCACCCATTTCCCTTATCTTCCTCATCCGGAAGAGTAATATTATACTTTTCTAATTGATCCTGTAACTTGGCTTCGCGTTTCTCCATGTCTTGCTGTTGGAGTTTTAATTCAATTTCCAAGGCTTGAATATTTTCGCGACGGGCTTCCATTTCAGCCCGCTGACGAGTTAAATCTTGACTTTGTAGCGTCAAATCTTGTCGCCATTGTTCTGTGCGGGTCACTTCTTCCTGTAAGAACATGGGCGTAATTCCGATAGTTAGATATCGGTGGACGAAGTTTAATACCCACTCCTTAGCAGATTGAATATCCAGAACCTCTTGATTGTCAGAAATGTCTACCAACACTAACGAGCCTTGATGAAAGGAGTTCGCACCATCCAGCGAAATGCTTTCTGGTGGATTAATGACTGCCCAGCAATCATCCGATTCTTGACGGGCTAGCAATTGGAGTTCAATTTTGCCGTCCTTGTCGTTGTTTTGCACTTCACCCAGATGTAGCATAGCCTGTTAGTTGTTGGTCGTTAATGAATAAGGAATTGATTTTCACGAAGGAATAATTTATCATCGTTTTAAAGTCGCTTGAGGCGATCGCGCAAAATTTCGGCTTGATGCATAGACTCGCTCAATGCATCTTTAGCACCTTGAACAATATCGGCGGGGGCTTTGTTGACAAAGTTTTTATTCGCCAAACGACTAGACAGAGATTTGACTTCAGCATCGATTTTACTGAGATCTTTTTCTAACTTAGCGCGAAGTGTTTCGACATCGACTAACCCGGCTAGAGGAATAATCAGTTGAACAGTGCCAATTACACCTGCCATTGTGGTTTTGAGTTCTTCGGTTAAGGCTGGCACAATCGTCAAGGTATCGACTTTACCTAAGTCTTGCAGGTAGGATTCACCTTTCTGTAAAATCTCCCGTTCATCCGGATTTTCACTTTGCAAAATCACCGGGGCTTTTGTCTTTGGTTTTACACCCGCTTCTGCACGCAGGTTACGGATGGTGCGGATTGCACCAATGAGTAACTCGAACTGCTTTTCTAGGTCTTGATTGATGGGAAATGCACCAAGTTCGGTTTCCAAGTCGGGTAGCGCGGGATAGGGTTGTAGCGCTAAACACTCGTCCGTTTTTTGAGTTAAGGTATGCCAGATTTCTTCGGTAATATGCGGCATAAACGGATGCAACAGTTTCAGGATGCCATCGAGGACATGCGCCAGAGTTTGCTGGGCGATTTGCCGTGATTGGGTTCCCTGCTGTCGTAACCGTTGTTTAACCAGTTCAATATACCAGTCACAAAAGTCACCCCAGATAAAGTCATAGAGTCCCTTGGCGGCTTCTCCTAAACCGTAATGATCGAGATCCTGACGGGTTTGAGTGACAACTTGATAAAAGCGAGAGAGAATCCAGCGATCGCTTAATTCTAATGTATCCCGTTCCTGTGCCAATGGCGAACCCAAAGCTTGGGGCGATTTACCATCCAGGTTCATCATTACAAACCGTGCCGCATTCCACAGTTTATTGGCAAAGTTGCGCGAGGCTTCTACGGATGCGGATTCATCGGTTTGGCGATTGTACTCTAAACGAATATCTTGACCCGCACCTGCGACTTCTCGGATTAAGGTATAGCGTAGTGCATCGGTTCCATATTTCTCGATTAAGATCAGCGGATCAATACCATTATTTGCCGACTTGGACATCTTTTTGTTATTTTCATCCCGAACTAAGCCGTGGATGTAAACCGTCTGAAATGGCATTTGATCGGTAAAATACCCACCCATCATCGTCATCCGGGCAACCCAGAAAAAGATGATATCAAAGCCTGTAACCAACACGGTGGTAGGATAGTACGTCTCTAAATCCGGTGTCTGTTGGGGCCAACCCATGGTGGAGAAGGGCCACAAGCCGGAGGAAAACCAAGTGTCGAGGACATCGGGGTCTTGGATGAGTTTGACAGATTCGCCAAATTGTGATTTAGCTTTTTCTAAGGCTTCTGCCTCACTATGAGCCACGATAAAGGGAGTATTATCGGTAATTTGTCCCCCGGTTTCACTGACGGCATACCAAGCCGGAATTTGATGTCCCCACCAGAGTTGGCGAGAAATGCACCAGTCCTCTAATTTAACTAACCAGTCCCGGTAAACTTTTGTCCAGCGATCGGGGACAAAATTGGGGGAGTTATGCTGATCCAAGGATTCCAGCGCTTTATCCGCCAGGGGACGAATCTTGACGAACCATTGGGTAGATAGTAGGGGTTCAACCGGAACCTTGCCGCGATCGCTATAGGGAACGGTATGATGGTAGTCTTCTACCTTAACCAGGCATCCATCCGCCTCTAGTCGCTGCACCACATTTTTCCGAGCCACAAATCGGTCTTGTCCTTGAAACTCGCCCGCATTTTCATTCAGCGTGCCATCTTTATTCAGAATAGTAATAAAGGGCAAGTCATGGCGTTTACCCATCTCAAAGTCATTGGGATCATGGGCTGGTGTAACTTTGACGCATCCCGTACCGAAACTAGGGTCAACTAACTCATCCCCAATCACCGGAATCTCTCGCCCCATAATCGGTAAGGTTAAGGTTTTGCCAATTAAATGCTGATAGCGTTCATCATTGGGATTCACCGCCACTGCTGTATCCCCCAGCATGGTTTCTGGGCGAGTTGTCGCCACTTCCACTGACCCATTTCCCTCAGTCAGGGGATAACGAAAATGCCACAGATGACCATTAACCTCCTTATTTTCCACCTCCAAATCCGAAACCGCCGACTGGGATTGGGGACACCAATTCACCATATATTCACCCCGGTAAATCAGTCCGGCGTCATAGAGTTGGACAAAGGCTTCCAGCACCGCATTAGACAAACCTTCGTCCATGGTGAACCGTTCCCGCGACCAATCCACCGACACGCCTAAGCGACGCAATTGGTTAACAATCCAACCCCCTGATTCTTCCTTCCATTGCCAAGCGCGATTTAGATAGGTTTCCCGTCCCACATTTTGACGAGTTTTGCCTTCAGCCTTCAGTTGCCGATCTAAAATTGTGGACACCGCAATACTCGCATGGTCAGTCCCTGGAACCCACAGCGTATTACACCCCTTCATCCGGTTATAGCGGACCAGGATATCCATAATCGTTTGTCCCAAGGCGTGACCCATGTGCAGGCTACCTGTGACATTGGGCGGTGGAATCACCATTGAATAGGGTTCGCCACCTGGTTCGGGGTGGGCTTGAAAAACGTTCTGTTCTTCCCAAAACCTCTGCCATTTGCCTTCAGTGGTCGTGGGATCGTATTGAGTGGGTAGGGAGGAAGTGATTGCTGTCATTAGAGTCTTGCGTTTTACGTTTAATTTTGCCATACCCGATGACGGGGTTTGGGTTTCACCGAGATTAAAGTTAAAAAATAGATGAATTAAGTTTTGTTATTTTTTCAGACCACGATAAGATATAAAAGCCTCATGCCGAGACCCGATTATACAGAAGCAAGAGGCAATTGCCTTTGTGCCACTTTGGGGTTAGCTTATGAAACACACCCTTTCCGTTTTAGTCGAAGATGAAGCCGGCGTTTTAACTCGCATTGCTGGTTTATTTGCCCGTCGCGGCTTCAATATTGAAAGTCTTGCCGTAGGTCCTGCGGAAAAAGTTGGAATTTCCCGGATTACGATGGTAGTGCCTGGGGATGAGCGATCGATTGAGCAACTCACCAAGCAACTCTACAAGTTGATCAATGTGATCAAGGTTCAAGAGATTACCACGACTCCTTGTGTGGAACGGGAATTAATGTTGATCAAAGTCAAGGGCACCAGTTCCACGCGATCGGAGATTATTGAACTTGCCCAAGTATTCCGGGCGCGGGTGGTCGATATTGCCGAAGATTCCCTAACCATTGAAGTTGTGGGAGACCCAGGAAAAATGGTCGCGATCGTCCAGATTTTGAGCAAGTTTGGACTTCGGGAAGTCGCCCGGACTGGAAAAATTGCCCTGATCCGCGAATCCGGTGTCAATACCGAATATCTCAAGTCCCTAGAAGCCAAAGTATAGCTGAAAACCCGAACCCCCACTCAGTTATTGACACCCTTGGGGAGGTGAGAAAGGAGACACCCGCTTTTATTCATCTGTAGGGGTTCATCTGTAGGGGCGGGTTTAGGGATTACGTTGTCCGATTAATGATAACCTTTGTTCAAAACCCGCCCTTTCTCAGTTTCCCCAAAGCAGGAGATTGGGAATTGGGGAAAAGGGAATTGGTGATTAAGCGGGTGGACACAATTAAAGTTAACGGTTGAGATTAGGGAACAGGGAACAGGGAACAGTAAGGGTTTGAGGGCGATTTACAAAACTTAATACAGTAACGTTTTCTTTTGCCCGACTACTTAGTGACAGGAGAAATTCTCCCCCAGCTTCCCCAGCTCCCCCTGCTCTAAGAGTCCGATTGCTCGATCGCCTGTGCCACCTGCAACGCTTCAATCAGTTGAGCCATAGCATATTCTAAATGAGCGCCAGCATCAACCGCCACCCAACCATCGGTAGTTTGATGACGCCATTCAAAGTGAAGATGTGGACCCGTGGAAAATCCGGTGCTACCAACCAGCCCAATCACATTACCCTGATCCACCGATTCACCCGGTTGCACAAAAACTTCTGACAGGTGAGCATAGCGGCTTTCCTGAGTCCCTTCCTCATGGCGCAAAATCACCGTTAGTCCATAGCCGCCTAAGTAATCAGCCGTAGCCACCTCACCCGGAGCCACCGCCAAAACTGGTGTTCCCGTCGGGGCAGCGATATCTGTACCCGCATGGAAACGAGATGTCCCCGTAATCGGATGCGTCCGCCACCCGAATACTGAGCTAATTGCCGACGGAATGGTTAAGGGGAAAATAAAGCTGGCATTACCGACGATAGTACGTCCCTGGGGTCGGTTGGAGAAATTATAGTACGTCAGACCCGTGGGAGTGGTTTTGGATGATGCCGTTGGGGATAGAGAGGAGACAGGAGGACGGCGCGTAAACTGTTTGCCCCCAGAATTGCCAGACACAGCAACCCGTTGAACTGACCGCACTGGGCGTCTAACATTGGCGTTGACAGCAACTGGAGGTGTAGGGACATTGGCGTTGACAGCAACTGGAGGTGTAGGGAGTCGAGTTCCGGCTGATGTTGCTCTTTGGGGTTGAGGGGGTTGAGGTTGAATCCGCCCTGCCACTGTTCGTGATGTTGGCGTCGCTTGACCCCCACAACTCCCACTCGTCAATCGTCCATTACGGGACACGGTTTGACACCCTGTTGACCGCTCCGTCACAACCACAGTCGGTTTTTCAGTTCCCCGCGTTGCCCCCAGACTATAGTTCGTCGGATCAATATAGCTATTATTCGGCGCGGCTGGAGTTTGAGTCGCTGTCTGAGCCGGGGAAGGATTAACAATAACTTTTGGGGGTTTGGCTAAGGTAGTGGGAGCCGGAATGGATAAATTCGGCGCGTTCAGTCTGGGTTTTGCCGCCGGGGGCGTCGCCACTCTCGGTGTGGGTGCAGCCGGAGCCGGGGCTGGAGGCTTGCTAACAGTAACTGGTGCAGGAGCAGCCGGTTTAGGCGCTGGGGGAGCTGGGGGTCGATAAGCAGGTTTTGGTGCAGGTGCTGGGGCTGGCGGTGCAACAATAGCTTGTGGCGCAGCCGGTTTAGGCTGGGCGGGAGGTGCTGGGGGCGGCGGGGTAAATTTAATCGCTGGGGGAGCAGGCGGTGCGGCTGGGGCTGCGCCTGTGTCGATTGGTGCATCGGTTTGAGCAACAACTAAACCACTACTGAGAACACCAAGTCCTCCCATCACACTGATGCCCTGCTTCAGCCAGGGATACCGATAAAATACGCCCGTTGGGGTGGAATTGGCGACGGTTTGTTTATTCATTTTGCGACTCACTCCTCATGGCTCACTCTTAATCTAATATCGAGTAAAAATTTTTAGTCAATTTAAGGAAATTTAATTAGGCAAGAACACCGATTCCGTAATTCAAACAACTCATACTCAACCCAGTAACATTTAACTTTGGGACTCAAGGCACCTCTTGAGAATAACCCAGACTAATTGTACCGGGCTTGAGGTGAATTTCGGGACTGATGGTGGTATCAGCATTTGTATCCATTGCCTGTGCTGAGTTTACGCTAACTCTTAGATCACCCGTTGACGTGACGCCTTTAACAATGCCACGATGTCCGTTGACCTGAATCGAGACTCCCTGATGAAACAGTAACCCTTGATAGGACAACCGTAAATTATCAATGCCTGATTCTAACCCGTAGTGATACCCCGATCGCAATCCCTGGATCACGATTGCGGCTAACATTTCTAGGGAGGTTACGGATGGACTCATGGATTGAGTCGCAAAAAAGGATTGTAAATTAATCCCTGTGTCTGGCACAGGATTACTCCAGTTAATGCCTACCCCAATCACCGCTTTAGTAATCTGCCCCTGAGACAGTCGAGTTTCGGTGAGAATCCCCCCCAACTTATCACCCAACAACAGCAGGTCATTATGCCATTTAATCAGGACAGGAATACCATAGCATCTTAACGCTGTAGCAATACCCCAAGCACTGCACATCGTTAGCTGGGCGCTATTGGATGCTTCCACATTCGTGGTTAAAGCCAACGATAAGTATAGCCCACCCTGCTCCGATTGCCATTGCCGTCCCCACTGTCCTCGTCCAGCCGTCTGTTGAGCCGCGATAACAACGGTAGGAGGTGGAGTTCCTCTATCCAGCAATTCCCAGAGGGTTTGATTGGTAGACGATAGGCTGTCAAATAAATAGATAGCAAGCTCCCCGGTATCTTGAAGTCCTGGGAGTCTAGAGTGGGATAGCTGTGGCGTGACGGTTTGGAGGGCTATTTCCAGAGTTTGTTGATTAAGTACCACTACAGCTTAAAGATTAGCTAAGCTAGCCTATTGTACTCCTGACCTTCCCTTGATGGAATAGTGTTTCCTATTTGACACTCCCCCGGTTGAAAACGCGGGGGATTCTTCGTTCATCCAACCACCTTAGAGTATTGATTCTCATCAACACCTCGACTCCGCTCGGTGTTGATAGTAGTTCAAGTCACGAGTTCCATAAAGCTTAAACGTTCCGGCTTTAAATCCATCGGTGAACGTGATGTGATCACGATTCTCTGATAGTTTACCCTCGTAGACAATCATTTTATCGTTTTAAGCTCACGATAGAATCATCGCATAAGCTGGTTAGCACTCGCAACTAAAGTTGCGCTTGCTTGACGCTTCGCAATTACCTACCATGAACAATGAACAAAAATCAATGCATACGTGGCACTGGCAAACGTGGGACAACTTACCGTATCTAACCTGTAGCCTTCTCAAACCTTGGCGTCACGGCTTCTTCACCTCCGCCTTTTCCCCTCGTCCCCCTGACCAAATTGTAGAAGCCCTACAGCCTGAAGCAAATGTTTATCGGGTGCGCCAAGTTCATGGGAATACTGTCCTCACACCATCTGAAATTGTGGGTTCAGTCAGTCAAAAGGAGACTCAGACACCGGAAAAACCTGCGGCTGATGGTATTTTCACTGAACACCCCCAGGAATCTGTCTGGGTTTGTACGGCTGACTGTACGCCTGTGCTAATTGGAGATGAACAAACGGGACGAGTCGCGGCTATTCATGCGGGATGGCGAGGAACAGCGGCTCGAATTGTGCCAAATACGATCGCACGATTCCTAGAAACAGGTAGCCGCTTAGACAATCTTAGAGTTGCCATGGGACCTGCGATCGCGCCAGAAGTGTATCAAGTTTCGGAAACCGTCGCCATAGAAGTCGGTTCTAGCATTATTCCTACGGATAAAACAAATACGTCTGAATCGATTTTGGCTGAATTACAGCAGCTTCCCCATTCCCCAATTTTTGAAGATCCCCATCCAGGGCGAGTACGGTTAGATGTACGGCGGGTGAACGCTATACAACTCGAACAACTCGGCTTCCAGGATGAACAAGTCGCGATCGCGCCTCACTGTACCTATCAGCAACCGGAGTATTTCTTCTCCTATCGTCGCACTCAGCAAAAAAAGGTGCAGTGGTCAGGAATTGTCAGCAAGTAAGACTGTAGGGGCGCATAGACGTGCATTGGTGTCAATTTAAGGTAGAAAACCAATGCTGGCAAGGTTTTAACCTGTGTCTATCTACTCCTCGACATTTTCCCCCTCATCCCCTAACCCCAACTCCGGACCTGGGGAGAAGGGGGATCGGATTCTCTTACTCCCCTCTTGCTCCCCTCTCCCATGCAACAAAAGTGAAACATCCTTAGTCCTCCCCCCTCTTGTAGGGGGGAACGAGGGGGGTTGGGAGAGGGGCTGGGGGTGAGGGGTTGAGCTTAAGTTGACACCAATGATAGACGTGCGCCCTTACTAGAAAAAACAAATGACCAATGACCAATGACCAATGACCAATAATTACATGTCCGACGCTGTCGTTTGACCAATGAACGGTGACAGGTAAGCCACTAACGCCCCTAGCGCAAACGCCAAGACATTCCGGAATAAAGGCAACCATTCAGCCGTCCGAGTGACAACTGGACCGATTCCGAAAGCAATGAAGAGAATACCCCACAAGGGAGAAAAGATTAACGCCCATTGCCAAGCCACAAGTTGTCCATCTTTGCGCGGAATCGCGGCAAATCCCAAAACGACACCACCCACCAAAGAGGTAATCAGGGTGAGAATCCACTGCTCTTGAGGCAAGCCCGGAACAACGTTACATCCACCCTGATTTAGGCAAGTTTTAACGGTGTTTAATGACTGGACAATTGCCTGGTTTTCACCATTCTCGCGCACAAAGTAGAGATTACCAAAGCGTGTCTGTAACTCTACCCAAAAGGTACGGGGTAGAAATTGATATAAATCGTCACCCACGTTAAAGCCCAACAGGTTACCGCCTCGTGGGTCAGCAATCAGTAAAACGCTTTTATCATTGAGTCCCCAGTAATCGCGAACGGCTAAACCGGGTGTACGGTCATATTGGGTTAATACCCGCAGCTTCCAGCCTGTTTGTGCCTCAAAGGTTTCTATGTCTTGAATTAAGGCTTCTTCCTGAAGCTGGGGGAGCAGGTTCGCCAAGTCAATAATGGGCGTCTGGGTTTTCGGGAGTAGATCCGGGTTGTTATAAGCCTGAGCGGATGGTGCGATCGCCCAAACAGAGCCAGCCAGACAAAACGCCACCAAGATTACCAAAAATCGTTTAAAAAGATCCAGCATTGCGATACACAAAACAATGGACAGGGGTGAGATATTTTAAGCGGGAGATAAGGTCAGGTTAAGGTACAAGTTTCTTTACACTTGTTTACTTTACTCTAATATTTGGGATTTGTCATTCGTCAGGGAACAGGGAACAGGGAACAGGCAATAGGCAATAGGCAATAGGCAATAGGCAATAGGTAAGGTAGAGTTTTGAGTTAACTTCCTCATCTCCCCCAGCTCCCTCTGCTCCCCTACCTCACCCATCACCCCCCTGCCGAGAAACAGGAGCATTATCCTGAATCTCCTCATATCGCTCATACTCCTGTTCAACCGTATCCGGATCTGTATCCTGTTGTTGCAAATCAAGAGCTTTGCGCTCAGAGGGGGGTAAACGATCAAGGGAACGACGACTCGCCCCAGGGTTTCTCCAGGTTTTCCAAGCCGCTTTCACACCCGCAACAACGCTACGACTGCTGACTTGGGCTTGTTTCGCCTGATTTTTCGCACCTTTGATACTTTGATCAACTTGTTGCACGACTTGACCCGCGCTTTTAACGCCTTCATTCATATCGTTGCTCAAGTCACTAATTTCTAAACCCGTCAGACGAATAGACTCTAAAGTAGGCGGTAATTCTCGCCGCAGCGTATCTGCCAACTTTTCCACACTACGGGCTGCCCGTGCTAATTCTTGGAGCGCGGGTAATGCTGCCACTAAAACAGCCGTTAAGCTAACCGCTACTAATAAAATGGAGAGTCCGAGCCAAAATAGAGGATCAATCACCGACCGGTTGCCTACACTTGATGATCAGAAACGGACGCAGGAGATTCAGTCGCCACGTCAGATTGAGTCGAGTTTAGTTCGTCTCGTGTTCTGGCGGAAGCCTCTTGTCCCGCCGCGATCGCGTCTCGTAGTCGGGTCAAGGTTCCATCCCAGTTGCGTAGGGCTGATTCGGAAAGGCGATCGGCTTGTAATTGAACAGTCGTTGATAGATCTTCAGCTAAATCAGGTAGAGCATCTGTAGATTTTTTCAACAACCGTCGCGTATCCCGCCCTGAACGCGGGGCAATCAGCAATCCGGTGAGAGTGCCAATAGCCCCTCCGACAAGTAAACCCCCAATAAATACTCCAGCACTCTTTTTTGACATCGTTTGGTCTCTATCCTTACGCCAATTTTAGGCAGATTTGCCCAGAGAATTTGATGAGAAATCCGTGAAGACTCTGCTCAAGAACGCCAATGTCAGCCAGCTTGTGTTCTCGATAGCTACCTTTTAACATAATAGGGGGCAATTGGCTTGACTTCTCCTGGGCATAAATGACCGAGGATTCTAAAAGGATACTCCGGAACGGGTAAGGTTCAGAGTTGGGAGCGTTTGGCAGGCGATCGCTTTCCCCGACGACGTCGCCTAGACTGATATGTCTTTTGGATAAAGCCCAACACCATTAAGACTCGCTGTACTCGTTGTAACTGAAACTCTAAATGCTGATAGCGTTTTTTTAATCCGTGGACACCGATTTGCCCTTTGGAGATGGCTTGAGGAGCGCCATGTAAAACCCTATAGGTACTGCGTTCAGCCCGGGCAACAATATCAGCCGCCGCCCCGATAACCCGTCGTAACTTCCAAATCCGCCACGCCAGATAAAAACCAAACAGCGATATCAGCAGATTTAAAATGACAACAACAGTTAGCATGTTTAAGGATCGGACAACGAACTGATAGCATCGATATCAAATAGATGCACAATGGAATAATTATAGGAGAGTGACATCCTCCTACACCGAATCAGAGATTACGGTGTAGGCTTCCTTTGTCGTAGTCTTACGGCTACGCTTGGGGCGTTTTATAGTGGGGAATATGCCCAGCCCCACTCTCTTGATATTAATCGCAGCGTTCCAATCTCTG